>JAGXRQ010000076.1 GCA_018335675.1 Bacteroidota bacterium
TTTCATCCTTCATGTTTTCCATTTCCATATACATATCGCCATTTTCCATAACGCGCATAATAACCTTCTGCTTTGTCCTGACAGGGGTCATAAGTGCCATCTCCATATCGGAATATTTTGCGCCTTTTTGTTGGCTATAAACCGATGTTCACGTAAGTTCATACTTCATTTCAAGGGCAGCCATTGATAGGCTGCGCGATGAAGCATCTTCCAAGCTTTCCATTTCTTTGTTGCATGAGAAATTAATCAACAAAGAAAAAACTACAATCATACTTAAAATGTTTTTTCTTCTTTTAATCACTGTTTTTTTCATTTATATAAAATTTTTTCCTGCTTTTTCGGACTATTCCGGGAGGTCTGCTTTCGCAGTCAGGCTTATCTTTCCCGCTAAATCTACCCGGCCGGGGTTTTCTCAAAGATTTAGCGCCACAAAACAAATAAATAAATTTAATTAAAACAAATTTTCGTGTATGTTTTTTTGCTTTTTGTCTATTTTTTTTTGTTTTAGGTTGTAGATATTAAGCTTTAGAACTCCCCGTCACCCTTCTGTCACTCTTCTGTCACTCTTCTGTCACCCTTCTGTCACTTTTCTGTCACTCTTCTGTCACCTTTCTGTCACCCCTCCTGTCACCTCAATCACCCCCCAGCCCCCTAGAGGGGGAGCTGATGACGGTTTCCTTATACCCTATACCTTTATACCCTTATACCCTTATACCCTTATACCCCTATACCTTATTTCCACCGACCCCCAGCCCCCTAAAGGGGGAGCTGATGACAGTTTCCTTATACCCTATACCTTTATACCCTTATACCCTATACCTTTTTACCCCTATACCCAAATTTCAGTATCCCACCTATTGCATATTCGATATTAATTTTTATATTTGGAAACTGTATAAAAGCCTCTAGCTGAAATATTTACGTAATGTTTATTTAATGATTTTTTAATACAAAAAACAACAACGCCCTCATAAATAAATTATATATTGAGGCTAATTTTTGACATGCTTTCTGAAAAAGACATAAAAATATTTTATATGATACTCTCTAATAAAAATTTTCGTTCACACCAATTTCTAATTTGGTGTTTTGTTGTTGCATCTGCTTTTTTGATTTCCATGAATAGTGCGTGGGGGCAGACGACAGTATTTTCAGACGATTTCAGCACTAACCAAAATGCAGCTTGGACAACTTCCGGAGCTATTGGCAGCAGTGCTTGGTCTGTCTCTAGAAGTGGAGATGACTGGGGCGCAAGAAGAAATACTTCTCCCGCACAATTAGAATTAACAAATGATGCAAGCGGCACAGCAAATGTAAATGGTTGGGCATTTGCTTACACGGGAACTAATGGATTTTCATCTCCCTACAACAAAACATTAAATGCAAACTCCGGATTAGTTACTTGGTATTTCAATATGAGGCAAATAAGAACTGACCCGGCAGGATTTGCCTCAAGTAGTTATGGAGTTGCATATATTTTGGGAACAACAAGTACAACTGCAAATAACGCAGGAACCGGCTATGCTGTCGTTCTTGGGCAAAGCGGATCTACAGACCCTATAAGGCTTGCGAGATTCTCAGGAGGTTTATCAACTGGCCTCACTGACATAATTACATCCAACACTTCTGGTCTAACCGATTTTGGCACTGAATACTTAAGCATTAAAGTAACATATAACCCTTCAGATAATACTTGGGAGCTGTTTCTAAGAAACGATGGAGCAAGTGCTTTTACCGACCCCGCTTCTGGTTCTTTAACCTCACAGGGGACCGCAACTGACGGAACATACGTTGGTACAAACCTTGAATACATGGGCGCATATTGGCAGGGCTCAACAGGAGCAAACCAAACAGCATTTTTTGATAATGTGAGTGTAACGGCGGTTCCTCCCCCCACCGTAGATTGGTGCAATTTACAATCGCCGGCATCGGGAAATATCAGGGGAGGTATGGAATATAATGTGTATGCGAGAGTTTATAAAGCCGGTGTTACGGATGGTGCCGGGCAAGGCGCAAATATTAATGCATGGATTGGTCGCAGCACTGTAAACAACAATCCTGCAGCAAACCCGGGCGACTGGACATGGGTTGTTGCATCATACAACGACAGTTATGGCAATAATGACGAATATATGGCAAATATAGCCACAGGCCTTACAGGTGGAACATACTACTATGCAAGCAGATTTCAATATAACGGAGGTGCTTTTTCTTATGGTGGCTATAACAACCCTGACGGTGGTATTTGGGATGGGTCAACTAATGTTTCAGGAACTCTTACCATTGATGATACCGTGGACTGGTGCAATTTGCAATGGCCTGAAAATGGATCGATAACACTTGGAGGAGGATTTGATGTTTATGCTCAGATTTGGGAAGACGGCTATACAAATGGCGCGGGGCAGGCTGCTCATATTGGAGCATGGATTGGCTACAGCACCGTAGATAACGACCCAACTAATCCGGCTAATGCATCTGACTGGACATGGGTTGCTGCATCTTACAATTCACTTGTTACCGACAATAACGATGAATATATGCTGAATTTGGGAGCAGAAATACCAGGTGCAGGAACATACTATTACGTTAGCAGGTTTAGAATTGGTAGCGGATCATATTATTACGGGGGTTATAATGGAGGTTTTTGGAGCAACACATACAGCAGTGGAACCGGAAATAAATCAGGGAGATTAATAGTTACCGGTCCTGTTATTACCGTAAGCACCTCAACACTTACCGGTTTTTCATATTTTGAAGGTTCAGGGCCCAGTGCAGAGCAAAGCTTTACAGTTTCGGGCACAAACCTTACAAATAACATAAGTATTTATCCTCCAACAAATTATCAGATATCCACCGGCACGGGCGGAGCTTTTTCTGCTACTGACCCAATTACACTTACCCAAAGCGGTGGAAATGTATCAGAAACAACAATCTACGTTAGACTTCAAGCAGGTCTATCAGTTGGTAGTTTTATCGGAGATATTGGATTGGCAAGTACCGGCGCCACAGGAAAAGCAGTAAGCTGCAGCGGAGAAGTTTTAACACTTGGCGGATGCGCCACCGATCTTATTATTTCTGAGTATCTAGAAGGTTCGTCTAACAATAAATATATTGAAATTTATAACGGAACAGGAAGCTCGGTAGATCTTTCCGATTATAGGCTAAGGCTTTACG
The DNA here is from genome assembly GCA_018335675.1 of Bacteroidota bacterium. GTDB lineage: Bacteria > Bacteroidota > Bacteroidia > Bacteroidales > UBA7960 > PWND01. The sequence goes on from JAGXRQ010000076.1 coordinate 3,175, forward strand.
CAAATGGCGCCACAACCATAACAAGTGATGTTCTCTTATCAGGTACATTAGCGGATGGCGCCACAAAAGTTTATAAAAACTCATCAGCCATAATATACGGAGGAGCTGCTGATATTAACGCTGCAGTTAATTTTAATGGAGACGATGCTATTGCTTTATACAAAATATCCACTTCAAGCAATGTTGATATATTTGGGCGTATAGGAGAAGACCCGGGCACTGCATGGACAAGCGGCAGTCATTCTACATTAGATAAAACACTAGTAAGAAAAGCATTTGTAAGAAGTGGTGTTACATCAAACCCTGCTAGTGGATTTCCGACCTTGGCTTCTGAGTGGGATGTTTATAACCAAGACACTCATTCATACCTTGGCTCACACACTATGTCATGTGTGTGTATCCCTCCTACACTAGCAGCAACAGGCTTAGGATCAACAAGCATCACAGGCGCAAGTGCAACAATTTCATGGACAAAAGGAGATGGAGAGAAAAGTCTGGTTATTGTTAGAGCGGGTGCTGCTGTATCGGCTACCCCTGTTGATGAAACAACATATTTAGCGAATAATGTATATGGAGACGGACAAGATTTGGGAAGTGGCAATTTTGTCGTTTATGCTGATTTAGGCAGTTCTTTTTCTTTACAAGGATTACTGGGCGGCACTACATATCATGTGGCTGTTTTTCCATATAGCTGCAACCCCGGAGATGAAGATTATTTTACAACAACCCCTGCAACTACTAGTTTTACAACCCTCCCATCACAGGCAACAGGCTTAACAGTGATATGTACTGATGCAACCTCTGCAACTATAACATGGAACTCACCATCAGGTAATTATGATGGTGTTATTATTGGAGTAAGAAACAGCGGCACATTGGTTCCTCACGTTTTAAGTGTTAATCCAGCAACACTAACGGCAAATTCTGTTTTTGGCACACCGGCATCACAATATGGATCAACCGAACCATATTCATTTGTTGTTTATAAAGGAACTGACAACACAGTAACAATAACAGGCTTAACAGCAGGCCAGCCATATATTATCAGAGCATACGCTTATGTGGGCACTACTTATGCAACTACACAGCATACTACCTCAATTAGCAGCTTAGGCGTTCCTGAAGTTATAAACGCCAGCAATACAGATGGTAATGCGCAATCTGCTTTAAGTTGGACAAAACCGTCTGCTGCCTGCCATGATGAAATTATGGTGGTTGTAAAAAATGGATCATCAGTTGGTGTAACACCCTCAGGTGATGGTAGTGCATATACAGCAAATTCAGTTTTTGGAACAGGAACTGAAATTGCTGCAGGTCAATTTGTTTGTTATAAAGGAACAGGAATTAATGTTACCATAACCGGCTTGACAAATTTAAACACATATTATGCTAAGATATTTGTTCGCAGTGGCACACAATGGTCGACAGGAGTTGAGCTTGTTCTCAATCCGGCCGATATTACAATTCTGGAATATGGGGATTTGGCGATTTTGGCTGTAAATACATCAGTTGATTACGGAGGAGATGTTTTTGGTAGCGAATTCTCTTTTGTTGCTTTTGTGGATATAGTTGCGGAAACTTCTATAGACTTTACAGACAATGGGTATGAGAGATCATCCGCTGGTTTATGGGGAGATACTGAAGGGGTTTTAAGATTTACTCGTAAAAACTCTACCGTACCAAAAGGAACAGTAATTACATTTGTGTTAAAGGGCAATGTTGCAAACCCATTACTAGGCGTCGATGCGTGGGTATATCTTGGCGGTGAGTTGGATAATTCCGACTGGACATCGTCCGGAATTTCAAATGGTGGCGCAGGCTTTAACTTAAATAAAGATGATCAAATCTGGATTATGCAGGGTGGAAATTGGGTTAACCCATCGGGAACTCATAATGCATATTATACTGGAAATGTTCTATTTGGCTGGTCGGGCACAGGATGGAAAGCTGCCCCCGGCTATGCTAGCACTTCAGGATCAACGATTTTCCCCGGTGCCGAATGTACAACAACCAATGTAGCAGGTCTTACAAATAAATTTAGAGTAAAATATGTAGGAAGTTTGGATCCTGCAACCAGAGTAGAATGGATTGGAAGAATAAATAACCCTGGAAATTGGAATGGATGGGCTGAAACAGGGGATTACAATACTGCTTCTCCATTATACAAACAAGATGGCGCAGCCCTAACAATAACAGCAGGAGATTTAACCGTTGGAAAATGGGCAGGTTACAGAAGCACAGATTGGTTTGATTGTGGAAACTGGGGGAATTTAAGAGTTCCAAGTATGTACGAAGATGTTGTTATTGACGATACTCATGATTCAAACAACAATGTAATTATTTCCGGAACAGCTGAGGAAGCATATTGCGCAAGCCTTACAATTAACAGCTCAACGCGCACTCTAACAATGTCGACAGCAGGTACAGTATTGAACATAATGGGCAATTTTGACATAAAAACCGGTAACACCTTTACACAAAACAACGGAACACTAAACCTTTATGGCAATTGGATAAATAATGGCACATACACAGTTAACGGCGGCACTGTAGCTTTTGTGGGAAGTTCGGCCCAAGAAATAATCTCAGGCGTTGCACCGGTGTTTAATAATCTTACTATAAGCAATTCATCAGGAGTTAGCGCAACAGATAATATCACTGTTGGGGGCATTTTATCATTAACTCAAGGAAGACTTACTACAACAGGAATTGTTAATGTAACTAACTCTGCAAATTCAGCTGTTTCATTTGCATCAAATTCACATGTAAATGGAACATTGAGAAGAAGTGTTGCTACAGGGAATTACGACTTCCCTACAGGGTATAATTCTAATGTTCAAAATGCAAGAATAAATATTAGTTCCGCAACCGGCCTGACAGATATTACTGTAAACTTTAATAACTGGGGAGCTGAAAATATGGATATAAATGCATTGGGCCTAAGCGTTGATGGCACACCATTAAATACATTGCTAGATGCCGGTTTTTGGACAATAACACCCAATGTTGGATTTTCTAATGTAAATTATTCAGCCACTTTACAACTTAAAGCCTCAAGCAATACAGGTTTACTTGCAACACAACATACAGTATTAAAACGAGAAAATGCACTTTCAGCTTGGACATTAGAAGGAAGCCATACAAACACAACTCAAAGTATAGCAGGAAACGTACTAACTGTTGTAAGAACAGGCCTGACTAGTTTTTCGGATTTTGCTGTTGCAAAACACGATGCCTTTCCTTTGCCAATCGAACTACTCTATTTCACTGCCGAAAAGCTTGATGAAAGCATTTTGCTTAAATGGGCTACAGCTTCTGAAATTAATAACGATTATTTCACAATAGAAAGAAGTTCTGATTTGAAAAACGGTATTGAGATAGCTAAAATTAGCGGGGCCGGAGATTCCAGAACAATTTGCAATTATTATTTTGAAGATAATCAACCGCTTAGAGGAATTAACTATTATAGGCTAAAACAAACCGACTTCGATGGTAGTTATGATTATTCCAAATGGGTGGCTGTTGATAATAATATGAGTTCGGGTGTTCTTAAAATATTATATTTGCATCAGGATAATGACCTTGTGGCTTTAGGAATTGAAGCTAAACCGGAATCTTTGCTGCAAATACAGGCTGTTGATATTTTCGGAAGAATAATATATAACACAACCTTACGTGCAGACCAGACTTTTGTAAATTACACATTCAAACCACAACAATTATCCGGAAAAATGATTATAATTCGTGTTAGTGACACAGAAACCACTGAAACACGAAAAATGTTTTTCAGATAAATGAAGGGACATCCAATATCAATAAACGACATTGCAAAAGCACTGGGTGTTTCAGCGTCAACTGTTTCAAGGGCGCTGAAAGACCACCCCGATATTAGCGATGCTACCAAAGAAAGAGTTAAGGCTTTTGCTGAAATGGTGAAATACCGACCCAATGCTCTCGCCTTAGGACTCAAGCACCAAAAAAGCAACACAGTTGGAATTGTTGTGCCCGAAATTGCTCACCATTTTTTTTCTACCATACTTAGCGGCGTAGAAGCTTTGGCATACAATCGCGGATATCAACTAATGATTTGCCAATCTAATGAAGATTTCATTCGTGAGGAGCAAAATGTTCAGACGTTGATAGATCATCGTGTTGATGGATTGCTGATTTCTATAAGCAAGAGCACAATAGATTACAGCCACATAAAAGCTGCATTGGAGAGCAATATTCCGATTGTATTTTTTGATCGTTTCAGTAATGAAATTCCAACCGACAAGGTTATAACCAATGATTTTGAAGGAGCCAGGCTTATATGCAACCACCTAATAAAAAGAGGCAGCAAGAGGATTTTGCATCTGGCAGCACCACAATGCTTATTAATAGGGTCTGAAAGGCAAAGAGGCTATATACAGGCTTTGGCAGACAATAACATCACACAAAATCCTGAATTAATTTTAAATTGCGACACTCCTGCAATGGTTAATTCTATGAGTGAAAAGATTCTTCAAAAAGCAAAAAATATTGACGGGATATTTGCAGTAAACGATTTTACTGCTATCGAAGCAATGAAACTGCTAAAAAATAAGGGCTACAAAATCCCAGACGACATTGCAGTTGCCGGTTTTGGCGACGACCCCATAGCCACCATAATCGAACCCACCCTTACAACAGTAGAGCAAAACGGCTATGAAATGGGCAAAGAAGCAATGACCATGCTCATCAACCGCATGGAAAACAAAAACTCTAACCCATCTCCAAAAACAAAAGTGGTGAATACGATTTTGAGGGAAAGGGAGTCGACGGGTATAGGGGGATAGGGGGATAAAGGTATAGGGTATAGGGGTATAGGGTATAGGGTATACGAAAACTATCATCAGCTCCCCCTTTAGGGGGCTGGGGGGTTGGTGGGATTGAGAGGATTGCTTTTTTTCGGCCTTCAGAATTTTCCCGCGAACGAATCTTAGCGAAACGGAGCATTTTGAAGAATTCGGTTGATGAGCGTGATATTTAAAAAAAATGTTTATTAACTAGCATTCTCTAACTTCAACGGGATTCCTCCCTGACGGTCGGAATGAGCCCCATGTCTGCCGACTTGGAACTCAGGACTCAGGACTCAGGACTTAAAACTTTTCTTCAACTTGAACTAGCTTATAAACCTTATCGCCTCTTCTTACAAGTTCTGAAGTTTTAATAGAGCATTTCTCTCCTTTCACTGTTTTGTCAGTTATTTGAAGGTTTACTCGGATTTCATCTGCGGTTTGCTCGATTACGCCGGTTGTTGGGCCGGTAATGATAATCTCTTCGCCAGTAATAAGGTCGTTGGTTTCCATCTTAATTTCGGCAACGTTAAGATTTGAGAAATAATTTGTAACTATTCCTATATAAAGTTTCTTCTTAGTTGACTGAGAGCCGTATCGTTTAGACCATTCCCCCATTTTTCTACCCAGATAATAACCATCCCAAAAGCCTCGGTTAAAAACAGCCTTTAATCTGTTTTCCCATTCAGCAACTTTTTCCTGAGAGTAAGTATTTTGGATAACGGCTTCAACAGCTTCTTTGTAGCATTGGGTAACGGTTTTAACATATTCCGGACCTCTGCCTCTTCCTTCTATTTTAAGCACTGTTGCCCCGGCATCAATAATCTTGTCGATAAAACCAATTGTGCAAAGATCCTTTGGCGACATTATATATTCATGGTCAACTTCCAGCTCAAATCCTTCCTCTTTATCAGTAACCAGATATGATCTTCGGCATAGCTGAAGACAAGCTCCTCTGTTGGCCGAGTAATTCATATTGTCGAGGCTGAGATAACATTTTCCGCTCACAGCCATGCATAAGGCGCCATGAACAAATATTTCAATCTTAACAAGCTCACCTGAAGGTCCTTTGATATTTTCTTTTTCAATACCTTTTACAATTTCACTGACCTGCTGTAAAGAAAGCTCACGAGCCATAACCATTACATCAGCATAACGGGAATAGAACTTAACTGCCTGAAGATTTGTAATATTACACTGGGTTGAAATATGAGTAGTAACATTCTGCTGTTTGCAATACTCAAGAACACTTAAATCAGAAGCAATAACTGCGGTAATGCCGGCCTCTTTTGCTTTGTCAACCAACACCTTCATCTCATCCATTTCATTATCGTAGATAATGGTATTGAGAGTAAGATACGAGCGAACATTTGCAGATTTGCAGATATCCACAATTTTAAAAAGGTCTTCAATAGAAAAGCTCTGAGCAGACCTCGACCTCATATTTAGCTTCCCCACCCCAAAGTACACAGCATTTGCACCTGCTTGTATGGCAGCTATAAGGGATTCGTATGATCCCACGGGGGCGAGTATTTCGATAGTAGGCATAAGTGGGAAGTGAAAAACTAAAAGTGAAAAGTTAAAAACTAAAAGTGAGAAGTGATAAAATGTAAGGTTGGTTTAGACCTTAATATCTCAAAAGATTGAGGAGTTTTTTTTAAGTCGAAACTGAAATTGGGCAACAACCCACCTAATACTTCCCACTTTTAACTTTTAGTTTTTAACTTTTAGTTTATACTTACAACAACCCTCTCTGTTTCAAAAGAGGTTCAACAATTGGTTTACGACCGCGGAAATCAATATACATTTCCATAGCATCTTTAGTGCCGCCTCTTTCAAGAATTGTATTGCGTAGTCTTGCTGCAGTTTCCTGATCGAACAAGTTGCCAGCTTCTCTGAAAGCTTCATAAACGTCAGCATCTAATAATCCTGACCATAAATAGCTGTAATAACCTGCAGAATATCCACCGGCGAAAATATGGCTAAAATGAGTACTTCCGTGTCTGAAAGCAATTTCAGGGATTAGTCCGTATTTTTCAATCGTTCTTTTGTTTATGATTGATGCAACATTTTCAAGTTCAGCTTCATTAAAATATTCTGAAATCATATGATATTCCATATCTAAGAAAGCAGATGCGATAAATTCAACATTACTGAATCCTGTATTGAAATGTCCGGCATTTTTTATTTTCTCAATCAGTTCGTCCGGCATTTGTTCACCAGTTTGATAATGCAGAGCAAAAGATTTCAAAATTTCAGGTTCATTAGCCCAATTTTCCATAACTTGAGAAGGAAGTTCAACAAAATCTCTAGGAACAGAGGTTCCTGACAAGCTTAAATATCTGCAATCAGATAACAAACCGTGCAAAGCATGTCCAAACTCATGGAAGAAAGTAGTCATTTCATCATAAGTAAGAAGAGAAGGAGTGTCGCCTGACGGAGGAGTGAAGTTGCAAACAACAGTAATTATAGGGGAAACAAATTTGCCATTTTGATCAACATGCTGTTTTCTGTATGAATTCATCCAAGCGCCACCAATTTTGCTATCTCTTGGGTGGAAATCCATAAACAAAATACCAAGATGAGTATTGTCTGCATCAAGAACTTCATAAACCTGAACATCTTTATGATATTTTGGAAGATCGTTTCTTTCTTCGTATTTCAATCCCCAAAGTTTATTAGTAACCATAAATATTCCATCTTTAACTGTGTTAAGCTCGAAATACTGTCGAATTTCTTCTTCATCAAGGTCGTATCTTTCTTTTCTAAGTTTTTCAGAATAATATCTCCAATCCCATTGAGCTAGCTCAAAATCATGACCTTCTTTTTTAATTAAAGCTTGAAGGTCGTATGCTTCTGCTTTTGCAATAGCAAGCGCGGGGGTCCACATTTGTTTCAGGAAATCCATAACAGTTGTAACGTCTCCGGCCATTCTATCTTCAAGAACAAAATCAGCAAACGTATTATAACCCAGAATTTTAGATCTTTCTAGCCTAAGGTTAACAATTTCACCAATAATTTTTTTGTTATCAGAGTCATTGTTATTGTTTCCTCTATTAATAAATGCTTGTTGCATTTGCTTTCTAAGTTCACGGTTGTCAGCGCTGTGAAGGAAAGGCATAACCGAAGGATTGTGAAGAGTAAACGCCCATTTACCTGCATTGCCTTCATTGGCCGCTCTTTCAGCAGCGTTATCAATAACCGCTTTTGTAAGTCCTGCAAGGTCTGCTTCATTTTCAATTATCAGTCTGTATGAATTAACATCTTTGAGAATATTTTGACCAAACTGAATTGTAAGACTAGAAAGCCTTTGATTTATCTCTTTAAGACGAGTGCGAGATTCTTCAGAGAGAAGAGCGCCGTTGCGAACAAACCTTTTATACATTTCAGAAAGAAGTCTTTTTTGCTCTGAGCTAAGATTTATTTGCTCCATTTGCTCATAAACCGATTTAATTCTTTCAAAAAGCTTTTCATTAAGCAAAATTTCATCGTAATGAGAGGAAAGTTTAGGGCCCATTTCCTGAGCTATTGCAGCAATTTCATCGTCGGTTTTAGACGAATCGTAATTATAAAATACGTTAGATACTTTGGTAAGCATGCCACCTGAATATTCAAAGGCTTCAATTGTATTCTGAAAAGTTGGGGCTGAATCATTTTTTATAATTCTTTCAATTTCAGCATTGTGCTCTTCCATAGCTTTTTCAAAAGCAGGAACAAAATGCTCATTTTTTATTTTTTCAAAAGGGGGAATTCCAAAAGGCGTATCATACTCGCCAAAAAATGGATTATCCTGTTTACCGCATGATGTAATCATAATAATCGGAATCAATAAGACAAGAAATTTTTTCATTTTAATAAGATTTATTGTTATACAATAATGTGAAATACAAGCTGCCAAATTACAAAAACATTGGCAATAAATGAATTATCATATTATAAAAATGCTTAATATTTGCTATCTGTCATGTTTTGTGATAGTTGCAAGTTTCAAGATTGCGGCTTATGTGGTAAATTGTTTAAAACAAAAACCCAATATATGTAAGTTATACAGATATTATTTCTATATTTGATTTTTCTGCAAAATTCCAACATTACCCAACTAGCATGAAGAATAAAATGCTTAATGCTTTTATAATTCAAGATTGCGACGATGAAGATTTAACTAATTTCTCACTTCAAAAGTCGCAATGCTTCAATATTGTAAAAAAATACACCTCATTAGAAAAGGCCTTACCGCATATAATAAAGAAAAAACCTGAAGCTATCTTTCTAAATGTTGAAAAGTCGGGAGATTGCGGCCATGAATTAATAGAAAAACTGCATAAGGAATCTATATACCCATTGTTTATTGTAACAACAACTTTTGACCAAAAGGCTGCAAATGCTATTCGGAATGCATCAATAGCATATTTGGTTAAACAATCAGAACAGCCAGAAGATAATGGCAATAATGGTGAAATACAAAATGACCAAAATGATAAATCATTACTAAACAATAGAAACATAGCAATAAACCCTGAAAACCATCGAATACGTTTAAACACACACAATGGGTTTATAATGATTAACCCTTTAGATATTTTATATATTAGAGCAGATTGGAATTACTCAGATATTTATTTTGTTAATAAGAAACACGAAACAATTTCGTCTAATATAGGGAGCATTGAAAAACTACTTTCAAAAAAACAATTCTTCAGGATAAACAGATCCACAATCATAAACTTAGATTACCTAATAAAAGTAAATAGGAAAACAAAAACCTGCATTATTAATTTGCTCGGAAAAGACAAAGAATTTTGCATACCCACAAGAAGGATTAGGGAGATGGAGAAAATATTTTAGGAGCATTCGTATTAAATGCGAACATCACATTGATAAACTTATCTGTTTTTCCGATAAATAACCAAAACAAACATTACATTTTACTTTCTTCCTTTAAAAAAAGGTATTGTTCCTTTGTAAAACTATGCACTTCCCACACTAATAGTTACCATTAGTAATACATCTAATAAATACACATAAATTTACTACACAGATAAACAAACATTATTTTTAAACAAACAACAATAATCATTTTACTAATTAAAATAAAACAATATGAAAAAATTCAAACTTTCATTTCTAATTCTTGCTGTCGGCTTATTTTTAATCACCGGTTGCGGAAAAGATGGCCTTGATGGCAAAGCTACGCTAAAATTTGATTGGGATTGGTATGTTGATACATACTGGGATAGCAACCCAGGCGTCCCAACAACAATTTCCAAAATGGTGCCTTACAACACCCAACCCGGAACATTCACTTATGAGTATGATTGCTCAGATGCTTACGATTCATGAGGATACTATGGTACATATACTATAAACATCAACCCCGGAACAGAAGGTGGATTTTTAAGTTCAGGCGATGATGGATTTGACCGCGACTATTTATTTTGGTTAAGAGGAAGCGGTTCATCAATGTCATACACTGAAAGCAAGGATATGGAAGTAAATCCAGGTAAACCGGTTTTGAAAAACATCACAAAAACAAAATCAACAGGCAAAAAAATTGATGTAGGTGAGCCATTTACAGAAGTATTTTATACAGAAAACGCAGTTATTACGGTTACCAAACAAAAGTTCGTTTACGAATAAGACTACATTGGGTTTAAAAGGGAAAAGAGGCGATTATTTATCGCCTCTTTTTTTGATAATTAAAGTAGAAAATAAAAATTAAGGCTTTTGCGCTCCCACTCCGGCAACATTTCCGAACAACTCCAAAGCATCTCTCCATGGGTATTTATTTGCAAACATAGTTGCGCTGGAAGAAATTGTTCCTTGCTTATTTAATCCCATTGCTTCTCTCCATTGGTTTGCAGGAGAATTTGGGTCATAATCAACTTGTTCGCTATATCTGGCACCCAAATATCCTTCCAGGTACGCCTTATTAACTTTCAAACCTTTAGGGATTTCGTTTTTATTTCCGCTAACACTTGCAACTTCAAGATCATCAAGATCTTTGGCATCCAGTCTTAATCTAGTATTGCTGGCAGGGCTATAATGCAAATCTTTGTCTTTATTAACGAAGAAAACATTATTATCGATTTTTATCCAGTCGTTATTGTTGAATCTTGTATGATCAACAGCTGCCAAAATGCTGGCACCAATAATATTATTATGGATATTGTAACTACATTTCGTCATAATTCTCACACCATATCCCATATCCAGAAAATCTTTCAAGCGGCTCCAGGTAAATAAAATGGTGTTGTATGCGATTTCAACTTCACCGCAATTTGCCATAGTGTTGGGGCCGCCTGTACTGGCGCAGGTTCCATAAATCTCAACAGCTGCCATTTTGTTAGCAACGAACACATTGTTTTTCACAGTGAATTTGCCACTTCTATGACCAGCCTGCAGAGCAAAGCTAGCTCCATTCAGAAAAACACAATTCTGCACAGTAACATCACCTCCGGTTGTAGCACTTACAAATTGGAGCAGAGGTTCGCCTACTGTTGAGTTCATAGTTGCCGGCTTCTCTGTTGGCAGCAATAATCTTCCACCTTCAACGCCATTAACAACTCCGTCGTTTGAGCTATAGGCATTTCTCTCGCCACTGTCAAAAACAATATGATCGATAACAGTACCGGCAACATCTTTAGTGAATTTAAGCAGTGCTTTGCGAGAAGTTTTAGCGCTGGCATTATCAGGTTGAATGAGTGTTGGGTGTTCAACAATATTTTGTTTAGAGAAGTTTTCGTCAAAACTTCCAAAAAGCTTAACAGGTTTATTGCTTTCAATAAATCCAACATTCATTGTGCCAAAATACACACCACCGGCAATGCGAATTTCGGCACCGGCTTGAGCAACATTTATCGCCTTATCGATATTTTTAAAAGGAGCATCTTTGCTGCCGTCATTTCGGTTGTTGCCGTTATTAATTGAAACGTAAAGCACCTGACTGTTGCCGGATGACTGATTATCGGCAGAAGATGCTTGATTGGAAGATTGGTTGGTTTCCTCTGTTTTCTTATCTTCGGTTTTTGTGGAAGTAATGTTTTTACCAACATTTTTTATATTTCCAACCTGAGCAGTTAAGGAAAAAGAAAACAATACCAAAAAGGCAATTGTTAAAAGATTTTTAATTTTTTTCATGTTTTTAGGTTTTTGGTTGTTTTTTGATCAGTTAATTGAAATGCCCTTTATCATTGATCTTACAATCATATTATGATGCCTGTTGTATTCAGTCTTCAAATTGAGCAGGGGTTTATTATGAAGAATAATATAGTTTAGACATATTTTCAATAAAGCATTCTGTTTGACAAAACATTGAATACAATGTTGTCAACAAAAGTATTACTTCATTGATGTTTGAGGCAATCGGGTTTATTCCTCAAAATCTAATCAGGAAAATAACGGATACAGAAAAGATGAAGTGGGTTTACAATTTAACGAATCCTTTTTTAATGGCATATTTCACCATATCTATAGTATTTCTTAAACTGAGTTTTTCAAGAATATTATTTTTATGAGTTTCAACGGTTCGAACAGAAATATTGAGTTTGTCTGCAATTTCTTTAAAACTCAGTCCATCAGAAAAAGCTTTAACAACATCCATTTCTCTTTCACTGAGCTCATTATTTGGAGTTAAAACATTATTCTTACCTTTTAATATAGATACATAACTCTTGTATATAATGCTACTAATAGATTCTCCGTAATACTCTTCTCCCCTTGCAATACTATTAAGTGCAATTATAAACTCTTCTCTTGAACTTTCTTTAGAAAGAAAACCAACCGCGCCAGCTTTAATAGCAGAAATGACATACTCTTCTTCTGCATTTGCACTAAGAATTAATACTTTTATATCCGGAAACTTATTGTTTAGAATTTTTGCAATTTCTACTCCGTCCATTACAGGCATTCCAATATCAAGAATGATAATATCCGGTTTTATATTTTCAAGAACATCAAATACCTCTTTCCCTGAACTTACATCTGCTGCAACTATAAAGGATTTATTCCCAAGGAGCATTGCCCTAACTCCTTCTCTAACAATTTTATGATCATCAACTAAAATAACTTTCTTAACAATTTCCATGATACATCATTATATTCTATTTCAAATTATTCGATATGAAACTTTAGTATTTCAAACATCAAATATAAACAATGAATAAAAGAATATTTATAATATTTGAAAATTTCAAAGTTATTTAACTTTTCAATCATTTGTTTAGATGACCGCAAATCAATAGCTGCATAAAAATTGAAATTTATTTGAAATGGTAATATAATACGATTTATCTTTGTTTAACCACTCTCTTAAACCCAAACCTATGTTTAAAAAACCAACATCAGTTATTGTTTTTATGATCCTATTATTGGGATTAACAAACTGCCAGTCGCCGAAAAAAAACCTTCAAAGCAATTCGAACAACCAAGAAAAAAACACTTCAAGCATTCACTTAATTGTGAGTGACTCTAAAGAAAGAAATGACTCCGAAACTGCTTTGCGCTTTTTCTCTCAGAATGAAAAGGTAAAAAGATTTAGAGAAGTTGATATTTGCGAGCAAGTTGTTTCGGGGACTATCTTAAACAAAGAAACTGAATTTCTGCTTAATTTATTTGATGATGCTAGTTACGAATCGACATTAATCAACTCCTCATTAAGCGCCGACAAGTCAATTGTTTACATTTTAAACCTAAAAGAATTTAACAATGTAACCCTTTTACTCTCATCAACCAATAACAGAGTGCTCGGCAATTTGCATATTCCTAAAACAAATCAGTTTTTTACAATTATTAGCAATCCCGACACAGGAAAACATTTCATAATTGAAATGCAGGCATCAGATAGAGACATTATTGAATCTGGTCCTGTGATGAGAGCTCCGGCATACCCGGGCCTAATTCAATATAATCAACCAAATGGTAGTATAATAGAGATTTTCTTAAAAGGCGACGAAAGAATTAAATATGCTGAAACAACTGACGGCTATACAATCTTAAATACTGAAAATGGAGAATATCAATACGCAACTTTAGATGAGAAAGGAAATTTAATACTTTCGGGGATTTCTGTATCACCAAATGAAAGCAGAACAATGCAAGAATTAAATTTTCTTAATAATACACCTAAAAATCTTTTCTTTTCAGACAAACAAGTAGAGGAATTAATGAAAAAATTAAACTAATCTGCTTTTACTTTGTTTATTGATAATCGGAATTATCAATCTGTTTTTTTGTATTATTTAACAGAAAATCAGGCAATTCAAAAACAATTCCATTAATTAAAAGTTTATTTTTGTCAGATTAAACTAGCCCCTATATCGAAGCAAAAAATTAATCTAAACAAAAATCAACAAACCAGACCAAAACTTATAATTCAAAAAACGCAAACGTTATGAAAAAAATCCTACCATTATTTTATGCTTTTTTTCTGTTATTACAGATAATTAATTTATCCCAAAACCTGAAAGCAGTACCTGCATATCCTCATCCAATTGAATTTGCACAACCCGACGGAAGTGTAATAACAATACAACTTAAAGGAGATGAAAAGGTAAATTGGGCAGTTACCTTGGATGGCTACACTATTCTTTCAACTAAAGAAGGAGAATATCAGTATGCCATATTAAATGAAGATGGAGATTTAACTTTTTCGGGAGTTAAAGTGTCAAGTCTAGAAAAAAGAACCTACGAAGAGGCGTACTTTTTAAAATCATTACCAAAAGGTCTTTTTTATAGTGATTCTCAGGTAGAAATGCTTACGTCTGTTTGGGAAATGAAAGACAATGCTGCAAAAGCATTCCCAACAACAGGCAATAGAAAACTATTTTGCGTTTTGATGCAGACTCCAGATATCTCTTTTACAAAAACCAAAGCAGAATTTGAAGCTCTTTTTAATCAGTTGAACTATACTGTTGGTGGAGCTACCGGCAGTGTAAAAGACTATTATCTTGAAAACTCATACGGACAATTAACCTTAACAACTGATGTATTTGGCCCCTACACAGCGAGCCAAAACATGGCTAATTATGCCAGCGATGCAAGGCCTTTGGTAACTCAGGGTGTTCAAGCTGCAAATGCTGCGGCAAACTTTGCAGATTATGACAACGATGGTGATGGATGGGTTGATGGAGTTTATATGATATTTGCCGGATACGGGCAAGAAGCAGGAGGTGGCTCCGGCACAATTTGGTCGCATGCATGGTCTATTAGTCCAATTCAACTTGATGGAAAATGGATTTCAAGATATGCTTGTTCTCCAGAACTAAGAAGTAATAGTGGAAGCAACATAACAAGAATTGGGGTAATTGGTCACGAATTTGGCCACGTTCTTGGCGCTCCTGATTATTATGACACAAATTATGAAACAGGTGGACAATTTACAGGAACCGGTCAGTGGGACATGATGGCGGGAGGTTCGTGGAATAACGGGGGTGCAACTCCTGCTCACCACAACGGTTTTACAAAAGTATATTTTTACAATTGGGCTTCGCCAACTATTCTAAACTCTGCTGCAACAATAACATTAAAGAATGTTGCAGAATTCAGTGACTCTTTTTACAGATATAACACTGCAACTTCAGGAGAGTATTTCTTTTTAGAAAATCGCGAAAAACACAAGTTTGATGCATATATTCCGGGTAGTGGATTAATTATTTATCATGTTCACTCAGGTGTAATGACTTCGTCAAATAACAATACCGTAAACACAACACACCCTCAAAGGATGTACCCTGTTGCACAGAATGCCACAATGGACCCTGCAAGTGACCCGGATTCTTATGGAACAATAAATGCAGCAAATTGTGCATGGATAGGCACATCAGGAAAAACATCATTTACTGACGCAACATTACCAAGCTCCAAATCGTGGGCAGGCGCAAACACAGCAAAACCTATTACAAATATTCTCAGAAATGCAGGTGCCAAAACAGTTACTTTAAACTTTATGGGAGGAAGCATACCTGCGAATGTTGTGACTTTCAATGTATCTGACCAATATGGAAATAAAATTCAAAATGCTCAGATTACTGTTGCTAAAACTTCAAAAAATGAAAATGTTATTTCTAATAGAGTTGAATCAGAAAATAACACTCCTATTAAATCAGACATTTTCTCAGTACAAAAAGCTGAAAAAGAAGTTACTCTACCTGAAAACAAGAATGAAAAAGGAACATGGATTCACTGGGACAGCGGTGATTATGATAATGCAATTGGCTTAACCGGAGGAGGGACATTAACTATTGCATCAAGATGGGAACCGTCAGATATATCATCATACAGCGGGATGGAGATTACAAAAATCAGAGCTTACGTAAACACGTTACCTTCAAATGCAACACTAAAAATATGGCAGGGAGCAAATCAGAGCTCACTTACAGAAGTAAGGAGTCAGGTTTTTACAGCAACTGAAAGCAGCTGGAATGAGATAACTCTTAGTTCACCCTACACGATTAATGCATTTCAAGAATTGTGGTTTGGAGTAATATATGTTCATGCTAACGGAACTCACCCGGCAGGCATTGATCCAGGCCCTGCTATTGTCGGCAAAGGCGACAAAGCAAAAATAAACGATGGAGATTGGGTTAATCTTGCTGACTATGGATTTGGCAATTGGCTTCTTCAAGCTTTCTTAGAAGGTTCCCAAACTATTATCCTTTATACTGATGCAAACGGCCAAGCAAGTTTTGAAGCTGATCTTGCAAGTTATTCTTATGATGCCGCAAAAACAGGATATACATCTGCAAGTGGCAACTTTACTGTTACAGGAGCAACAACAACAGTAAACATTATTCTTCAAAACCAAAGTACAACAGCCCCTGTAGTAACAACAGGGTCGATTACAAATATTGGTTCTACAACTGCTACAGGAGCAGGTAATGCGACTTCAGACGGTGGCTCTGCAATTACAGTTAAGGGCGTTGCTTATGCAACAACACAAAACCCGACAACAGCCAATAGTACAGCACCAGGAGGAATAGGAACAGGTAGTTTTACAGCTAATATGACAGGACTAACTCCGGGAACATTATACTATGTTAGGGCTTATGCAACCAATGCTAATGGCACATCTTATGGAAATCAAGTATCATTTACAACTTATGCTCCTCCAACCGTAACAACATCTTCTGTAACTAGCATCACAACAACTACAGCAACTGCCGGAGGTAATGTAACTGCAGATGGTGGCGGAACTGTTACAGCAAGAGGAGTTGCATATGCAACCACACAAAACCCGACTACATCCAATAGCGTTGTTTATTCAGGAACAGGCACAGGAAGTTTTACTGCTCCCTTAAGTGGTCTGACTGCTGGCACAACTTATTATGTGAGAGCCTTTGCAACCAACACTTATGGAACAACATACGGCAATCAGGTATCGTTTACAACCACTTCTCCTTTGTATCCACCAACTGTTACTACAGCAGATATATCTAATATTACTATGAATTCTGCTAATGCAGGGGGCAATGTAACTGAATCAGGAGGCGCAACTGTAACATCAAGGGGTGTTGTTTATGCGACAACACAAAACCCGACAACTTCAAACAGCTCAGTTTCAGGAGGAAGTGGAACAGGTAGTTTTAATGTAACATTAAGCTCTTTAAATCCAAACACTACTTATTATGTAAGAGCATTTGCAGTTAATAGTCAAGGAACTTCATACGGAGCACAAAAGTGGTTTACTACTGCTGAAGACAATACTTCTATTGCTGACAACGACGACAAAAAGAATATAGAAGTATTTCCAAATCCGGCAAAGGATATTGTTAATATTACCTCTAGAAATAATATTATTGACATAAAAGTTTTTGATATTTTCGGAAATCTTGTTTATTCGGCAAGCAAAGATGGATCTTCAGACGATCACCAAATAAACATCAGCGACTTTGCCGCAGGAATATATTTCGTACAGTTAAGAAATGTTGACGGATTATTTACGAGCAAGCTGCAGATTTTGAAATAAAATTATTTGGAATAACTGAAAGTTTTAGAGCTTTCTTATTCCATTATTTTCAATAAGAATTAGCTTTTGCTTGTATAATGTGCCTATAGATTTTTTGAAATTCTTTTTACTCATTTGAAAAGCCCTGTAAATATCATCTGCAGGGCTTTTATCATTATAACCAATAAATCCATTATTAGCTCCCAATACTTCAAGAATTTTTGCAGAGAGCGCATCTATTTTTTCATATCCCGGTTTTTCAAGGAAAAGGTCTATTTTCCCGTCAGGCCGTAATTTTTTGATATATCCTTTAAGTTTTGTTCCGGTAGAAATTTCCTTGAAAATCTCATTTTCAAAGAGCATTCCTATGTGTTTCTGGTTAATAATTGCCTTGTAGCCCAAATCGGATCGAGTCCAAATTATCAAATCTACTTCTTCACCTTCTTTATAAACCGCAGCTTCAATATCAAGAAATTTCTCCAACCGTGCAGTTGCAGTAATCCTCTTGCTGAGCATATCAATATATAAATACACCAAATAATGCTTACCCTCAACCATTTTAGCATTTTGCTCCTTAAATGGCACGAATAAATCTTTGTCTAAACCCCAATCCAGGAAAGCACCAATATTATTAACCTGCTTTACCATCAAATAACCAAACTCACCCACCATTGCTTTAGGAGTTTGAGTAGTTGCTATCAAACGATCTTCCGAATCAAAATAAACAAAGGCTTCGACATCGTGGTTAACTAAAGTTCCTTCAGGAACCCACTTGGTTGGCATTAATATCTCACCTGCTTCACCGGCATCGAGATATATTCCAAAATCAAGTATCTTAGCAACTCTAAGAGTATTTAGCTTTCCAACTTCCAACATCTTATAATTTTTAAAATAGACATAATTGTAAAGAGATTTTTGCTTTAATAAACGGGTACAATTGTATTTTTCTTAAAGCATTACAAATATAGAGTATTAAATACCAACATAATTAAAAATTATTTTTCATGTTGCACAGAATAATATTTTCGGCGACAACAATTATATGATGTCCTCATAGTAATTTATTAAATCCTTACTCGCAAAAACTACAAAATAAACCGCAAAAGGCACAAAGGACGTGACAGTAACTCCTTTGGCTTGTGATTTGAAATAACAAGATTTGGACATTAGGCGAAGATAAGTGGTAAAGAAAAAAGAAACCACTAAGACCACTAAGAAAACACTAAGACCACAAAGAAAAAAGAATTTGATATAAATCTCTTAGTGAACTTTGTGTAGCCCTTTGTGTTTGAAAAAACATGGAGTTTGCCACAGCGTATTTTGCGAGGTATTATTTACCTGACGTATAAAACAATGGCTATCAAATTATAATTAAAAATACATAACTTTGTACGTACATCCTTTATAAGAAATTTAGAACAACAATCCAAAAACCACAACATCATGCTGAAAATAATCAACATTGTAATGTTTGTCGTTATGATAACTGCAAATTACCTGGCAAATGCAATTCCAATCAACGGAAAAACAACCGGAGAACTATCTGCTCAGTATCCAAATTTATTTGTTCCTGCAGGAATCACATTCTCAATATGGGGCGTGATTTACTTATTATTGTTTGCTTTTGTGGTTTTACAATTTGTAAACAACAACAAACAATTAGTTGAAATAATAGGCTGGGCTTTTGCAATTAGTTGCATTCTAAATGCTTTGTGGATTGTAGCATGGCATTATGAAAATCTTAGTGTATCTCTTATAATAATGTTAGCACTTTTGGCAGTACTTGTATATATAAACATTCAGCTAAAGGATACAAACAGTACACTTGTTAAAGCATCTTTAGGAATTTATCTAGGATGGATTTGTATAGCAACCATTGCAAATGTAACTGCTTTGCTTGTGCACTACGGGTGGTCAGGCTGGGGAATTGAAACCACTACTTGGACAATTATATTGATTGCTATCGGATTGTCTATAGCGGCAATTACAGTGTTAAAAATCCAAAACCCATACATTGGTTTAGCTGTAATCTGGGCATTTGCAGGCATCTTAATCAAACGTTATGATTCCATTTCAGGCAGTTTCGATTATCCTCCTATCGCAATAACTGCAATAATTGCGATAATTTTAATGGCCGCAATAACAATTTATAGATTTGTAAAACCCGCCTGATTTTTTAAAATTTTCCATATTAAATGAAATTGTGCCCTGTAGGGTCAAGGCATTGCCTTGACCCTACAGGCAATGCCTTGACCCTACAGGAATTTCCTTTCAAATTATAAATTGCATCTATGTTTTTCCACATAAATGTTTCATTTTGTAATTAATTCGGCGCTTATTTTGAAATTATGTAACCTGTTTATTGTTTTTAACTATTATTTTAATATTTTTTTGTCGTATTTTAGAAAATATTCATACTTTTGTTGGCAAATAATCAGTAATTTTTATCATTCACAATTAAAAAGATAATATTATGAAATTTGATCCGGCATCGAACATTCAAGATTTATTGCAATTTGGTGAGTTTGGAGATGTAAACCCATCTATTACCGACTCGGCAACATACACTTTCCTTGAGGCAAAAACAATGGTTGACACATTTTCTGGCGAGCAACAAGGTTGTTTTCTTTACTCAAGACATTGGAATCCATCCAACAGATATTTAGCGGAAGCATTAGCAGCAATGGAAGGCACAGAAAGTGCGTGGGTTACAGGGTCAGGAATGGCAGCTATTACAAATGCAATCTTGCAACTTTGCGACACAGGTTCTCACATTGTTTCAAGCGTTACTACTTATGGTGGCACATTTGCTTTCCTTGCTAATTATCTTAAGAAATTTAAAATAGACGTAACGTTTGTTGACCCAACAAATCTGGAGCAAATTGAAAAAGCAATCCGTCCAAACACTAAGGTTATTTATACAGAAACAATGACCAACCCAATGTTGCAAATATCAGATATTGAGTCGATATCAAAAATTGCAAACAAGCATGGGATAAAGGTAGTTGTTGATAATACTTTTACTCCAATGATAGTGGCTCCTGCAAAACTGGGAGCTCATATTGTAGTTTACAGTATGACAAAATTTATCAATGGTAAAAATGATTGCGTAGCAGGAGCAATATGTGCCGACGCAGAATTTATAAACGCATTGTCGGATGTTAACACTGGAACATCTATGTTGTTAGGCCCTGTGCTTGACCCACTTCGTTCTTCTAGCATTCATAAAAACCTTCATACTCTACACATACGTATGAAACAGCATAGTCACAACGCTATGTATCTGGCAAAAAGGTTTAAAGAACTAGGCTTGAAGTATAACTACCCCGGAATGCCGGAGCATCCTCAACACGAACTATTCAAAAAAATGATGAACCCTGAGTATGGCTTTGGAGGATTAATAGCTATTGACATGGGCACTGCTGAAAAAGCAACTATGCTAATGGAAAAAATGCAACAAAAAGGCGTAGGATATCTGGCAGTTAGTCTTGGATACTTTAAAACCTTGTTTAGCAATTCAGGTAAAAGCACATCAAGTGAAGTGCCCGATGAAGTGCAGAAAGCAATGGGTTTGTCGGAAGGATTAATTCGTTTCTCAGTTGGTTTAGATAACGACATTGAAAGAACTTTTAATATGATAAATGAATGCTTGAATGAAGCTCAATAATTCGAGCAATTGAGCTGACTTTTAAGACTATATAAAAAAGCTGTACCGGAATTTTTAGTTTTTAATTAATAACAAATTAAAAGTTAAACTCGAAATTCTGATACAGCTTTTTATTTTAAAAAAAACAGTTAAAGTATATTCTCTTTTTTATTTTATTATTTTTGTGCTTGTATTTATCTGTCTCAAAACTTCAATAATGACAAAAGAGAATAATAATTTTCATAAAGTAGTTGATGTAGATAAGTTGGTAAAAGACAGTAAAAGCAAAATTGCTCGTTACTTTCCGCGGTTTATTATTTCCTGGATAAAAAAAACCCTGTGCCAAGACGAATTGAATATAATCCACAACAAATATCTGGATAAATTTGGAATGGATTATGTGAATGCTTTGATAGAGGAGCTCGACCTTAAAATTACCATGCACAATGAGGATACACTGCAAAAAGCCGATAGATGTATTTTTGTAGCAAACCATCCTTTAGGAGCAATAGATGCATTGTCGTTTCTTCATTGCATTCACAAATTAAAAGGTAAAGTTATTTCTCCGTCTAATGAATTCTTTAATTACATCCCCAATTTAAGACCTTTAATTGTTGGAGTAAATGTGTTTAAAAGAAACGACAAAGAGCATATTGATAAGATAAACGAAGTATTTCTATCAGATGCTCAGATTATGATATTTCCGGCAGGATTGGTTTCCAGAAAAAAAGACGGACAGATAAAAGATCTTGAATGGCATAAATCATTTGTGTCAAAGGCAATACAAAATAAAAGATTTGTAATTCCAACATACATTACTGGAAAAAATTCAAAGAAATTCTACAGAATAGCCAGATTAAGAAAATTCTTCGGCATTAAGTTACCTATAGAAACCTTGTATTTACCTCAAGAAATGTTGAAAAACAAAGGGTTCAGCATAGAACTAACATTCGGAGAGCCTATTCCATATACATACTTCGACAGAACAAAATCTCCTCACGAATGGGCCCAGCAAGTTAGAGAATTGGTTTATAACATTGCAAAATAATTGACCCATGAAACGAATATTATCAAAATCAGCTATTCTGGTAATAGCTTTTTTATTAATGGCTGGTTGCTCGGTCTTCAAATCAAATAAAACATCAGAAACTGCTATCCCAAAAGCGCTTCAACAATTCTTGTTTGATTTTGAAAAAGCAGTAAAAGATCAGAATACCGAGAAAATCTTATCCCTAATGGATAAAGAATATTTAACCGAGCAGCATGATAATTTTCTTGAAGGAAGAACCTCACAGTTTCTTAATGAATTCTTCTGCGGAGAACTAACTAATGGAAGAGGTTTTAAATGCCTGAAATTCAATGAACTGAAAAATGCCAGTAAAATAAGCATTATCCAAAATCTTGACTCATATGTTGTAATGTATGAAGTCTCTGATGCAAAAGACAGCATAATTGCTTCTTGGACAATCTCAGTAAGAGAAATAAAAGGAAAGATTGTTTATGGATTTGTGGGTGCTATGGGTTAGATTTCGAAAACTGAAAAGCAAAATAAAAAACCCTGCAATCAATCGATTTGCAGGGTTTTTTGTTGACCGACCAGGATTCGAACCTGGACAGACAGCTCCAAAAACTGTAGTGCTACCGTTACACCATCGGTCAATTTCCGTTTCGGGTGGCAAAGATATACAAAATATTTTTTCAAACAATATTTTTCTTAAAAATGATATAATTTTCTAAAATATCTTATTCTTTTCTTTATTTTGACAAGGGTATAAGGTATAGGGTATAGGGGTATAGGGGTTAAGAAACCCACCAAATCCGAAATCCGAAATCTTCCAAATTTTACCAGACCTAATTGTTGGACAGGTCAAGCCCTATACCTTATACCCTATACCTTATACCCTATACCTTATACCTTATACCTTATACCCTATACCCTATACCCCTATACCCTTATACCCCTCCCTCAATACTTCTTCCTATTTGCAAAAGCCACAAGAGAAAGCATTACCGGCACTTCGACCAGCACACCAACTACAGTTACTAGAGCAGCAGGTGATTGTAATCCAAACAACGCTATAGCCACTGCAACAGCCAATTCGAAAAAGTTACTAGCGCCAATCATAGCTGCAGGTGCGCAAACCGGATGAGGTAATTTTAACTTCTTACCTCCGTACCAAGCTATAAAAAATATAAAGTAGGTTTGTATTACCAATGGAACAGCAGCTAATAAAATAATGAAGGGATTATTTAAAATATTCTGTCCTTGGAAGGCAAATAGTAGAACCAATGTGATAAGCAACGCAAGTATGCTAACCGGTTTCAATTTTGGAAGAAATACATTTTTAAACCACTCCTCCCCTTTTGAATGAATCAGAAGTCGTTGAGTTATCACTCCTGCAACAAGTGGAATAACTACAAAAATCAGAACACTCGCAAACAAGGTATCATAGGGTACATGAATTTTTTCAACTGCGGGCAAAACCACGTTTGTAAATTCAATCAATAACCCAACAATTGGAACAAACGCTACCAGAATAATAAGATCATTAACTGATACCTGCACCAATGTATAGTTTGGGTCACCATCGGTAAGATAAGACCAAACAAATACCATTGCTGTACAAGGGGCTGCTCCAAGAATGATGGCACCCGCTATATATTCACCAGCCATTTCAGGCGTAATCCATGCTTGGTAAAGCTTAGAGAAAAAAAGCCATGCAAAAAAAGCCATTGTGAAAGGCTTTATTAGCCAGTTTATAACAACTGTCCATACAATACCTCTTGGCTTTTTACCTATTTTCTTTATACTTGTAAAATCAATCTGTAGCATCATTGGGTATATCATTAGCCATATCAAAATTGCAACCGGAATGTTTACTTTCGCAATTTCCATTCTGCTTATAACTTCAATATAATCGCCGACAAAATGACCAATTCCAATACCAACCGCAATTCCAAGTCCAACCCATATTGTAAGGTACTTTTCAAATACACCGATAGTCTTTTTCGATTTGTCTGCTAATGAAATTTCTTTAAACTGTTCGCTCATTTTAGTTTAGTTTATTATTAGTAAAAAATTTCTCAACTCTTATTTCGATTTTCTTTTTTTTTCCACAAATTACAAATATTTTTCTTTCACAAATTTCCACAAATCTAATACTGCCTAAGTCGGCAGTCGGCAGTCGGCAGATGCCAATTTCCTATACCCCTATACCCCTATACCCCAAAAACCTCCCCCTCACCCCAACTGCATCTTTATTTCCTCAACATACAATTTATAAAAACCCTCCTTAATCTCATCTCTAACTCTGACGAATTCGCTGTTAACAAACTCTTCTGAGCCAGTTGCATGAGATGGGTCGTCGAATCCTATATGAAGGCGATGTTTTACCTTGCCCATAAATGCAGGACATGCTTCGTTTGCACCACCGCAAACTGTTATCACATAATCCCATTCTTGCCCAAGGTATTTATCAACTGAGTCTGAGGTATGATGACTAATATCTAACCCAATCTCTTTCATAACCTCTACAGCCTTAGAATTCAACTTTCCTGATGCTTCTGTCCCGGCAGAACAAACATTTAGCCGTTTATCGAACGACTGCAAAAACCCGTGAGCCATTTGGCTTCTACACGAATTACCTGTACATAAAATAAGTATGTTCATCTGATATGTGTTTTATGATTTACAAT
Source organism: Bacteroidota bacterium (assembly GCA_018335675.1). GTDB lineage: Bacteria > Bacteroidota > Bacteroidia > Bacteroidales > UBA7960 > PWND01. The sequence goes on from JAGXRQ010000076.1 coordinate 28,274, forward strand.
AATTTTATTCAGAATATATAGAGTCAACAAACTCGGAGAGACTACTCTTCAAGCATTTTTTCTACCTCCTTCTTAATCCAATTCTCAAGGGTTCTTTTTGCAGGAAGTTTCCCTTGCACCAATACTTTACCATTCACAACCAATCCGGGTGAGAGGAATATGCCATAATTGGCAAACTCATTAATATCGGAGATTTTTTTAATAGATGCCTGAATATTGTTTTCTGTAATCACTTCATTGCAAAGGCTCTCCAACTTCTTGCAACTTGGACATCCAGGTCCAAAAACTTTTATATCTATCATTTAATTTTTTTTCAAAATTAATAAGATGGCATTAATAAATTGATAATAAATTGATAAGGCTAAGTTCTAATATTAACAGCATTATCTTTAAATTGCAAAAACAGCTCATATGCGTATGGCGTAGCAAGAATTGCGTAGAACCATTGTTTAATGGTTGACTTCGTTCCATATAGTTTATCTTTATATGCAAACCAGTTTAGATAGTTTTGTAGATATTTTGAACTTACACCATTAAATGGTCTTAGGAATTTACGCAGTTGAGCATGAAGGTTGTTTACATGTTGAAGGTGGATATTG
>JAGXRQ010000077.1 GCA_018335675.1 Bacteroidota bacterium
ACATCTGAACATTCTTTTGTTTCCCTCGCTTGTGCACTTTTGTACTTGAGCAATGAGGACATGATTTAATGATTCTTTTCTCTATACGCTCTTGCTTCACATTCTCTAATACTTGACCTTTTAACTCAAAGTCTTTTAATAAGTCATCAAGTAATTGCTCTTGTGATGCTCCTGTTAACTCTTGGAATAAGTTGCGGATTTCTTGTATTGTTTTCATTTGGCAAAGATAATATATTTGCTGATATATTTAGAACTTAGCTCATATTTCTTAATCATTTCAAAATTTTCAGCAAGAATAATTAAAGACTTTTCAATTTCTCGACCTTTTATTTTGAAAAGTTTCTCGACCGCCTTACTATTGGTAGCATCACAACCAATTCCCCAAATAGTATCAGTGGGATATAAAATTATACCTCCTGAGTTCAACACATCTATTACCTTAGAAAAATCAAAATCCATTTTTAAACGCAATGCTTAATTAGTAAATCGTATGTTTTTACTGCAAATTACGATACAAAAATAATCGCTAATTCATTACTATTGCAAAAATACAAATATTACAAGGAAAAAAAATCAATGAAATATTGTAGAATATTGATTTAGAGGAGAAAAACAAAACAAATGTTCAGCAAAAAAATTCACAGTTTAAATTATTTTTTTCTATTATACAGCTCCAAACTCTCAACAAGGAAATCTTCAGTTCTTTGAATCATTGACTCAATAGTAAAAGTTTGCCTTATATAATTGCTTGCTTCCTGAGATAATTTGATATAATGCTGATTGTTATTTATCACTCTCTCAATAGTTTCAGCAATTTCCATATGATTACCCGGCCTAATAAGGACCGCATACCTACCATTATCGGTTAATTCTAAAGCGCCATTTACGTTAGTCATTATAACCGGCTTACCATAAGCAAGAGCTTCCATTGCCGAACTTGCCATTCCTTCAAAATGAGAAGTAAGAATAAACAAGTCGCAGGCTTTTAAATACTCAGCAGTATTATCTTTATATCCAATAAAATGAACATGATCATCTACTTTTTTCTTTTTGGCATATTTTGTTAGCTCATCATACAAATAGCCATCCCCCAAAACAAGAAATACTATATCGTTTCTCTTTCTCTTAAGTAATGTAGCGGCATCAATAAGATCGTGATAAGATTTCTCCTTTACAAGATGCCCAATACTAAGAATTACTTTTTTTCCCGGAAATATAGCGGATAAGTCAATTGGAGATATTTCGTCATCTTTAATTATTCCGTTATAAACTACTCTAATAAAATCTCTATTTTTTATCCCATTGAAAAGATAAAAGTTTTTAATTGTTTTTGTATTTGTAATAATGCCATGAGCATACTTATTTGTTTGTGAAATATGCTTTTTGACATCATAAATTGGGATGGAACCACTTCTTACTATTACAATCGGTTTGGTGCTAAGCTTTGCAGCCAACCCAGATAAAAACAAATCTCTCCTTTTTGTAATAATGATATCAAATTTGTTTTTTCTGATAAAGTTTGCAACTTTTATTATAGTTATGAGGCTAAAATATTTATGATTTCTAAAGCCAAACGTATTTATCCCTTTTTCTGAAACTTTCTTCAATATTTCTGAATTATTCACACTGCCGACTACAACATCATGACCTTTCTTATTAAGACCAGATGCAGTATTCACAAGCCATTTTTCGGCTCCACCAAACTTGGTTTTTTCTGCGATATGAATAAAAAGAATTTTCATTTTAATTTCCTAAACCGAAACATTATATTCTCTTAATGCATCGTTTAAAGACGTTTTCAAATTAGTTGATTCTTTCCTTTTTCCAATAATCAAGGCACAAGGTACATTGTAGGTACCGGCAGGAAACTGTTTGGGTATTGTTCCCGGAATTACAACAGATCTTTCCGGAACATAACCGTTATACTCAACAACTTCCTTCCCGCTTACATCTATTATTTTTGTTGATGCAGTAATGACAACATTTGCTCCAAGCACAGCTTCCTTCATTACTTTAATTCCTTCAACAATTATACATCTTGAGCCGATAAAACAATTATCTTCTATAATAACAGGAGATGCTTGTACCGGCTCTAAAACACCACCAATACCAACACCACCGCTTAAATGAACCCCTTTCCCTATTTGAGCACAACTACCTACGGTTGCCCAGGTATCAACCATTGTGCCTTCACCTACATAAGCTCCAATATTAACGTAGCTTGGCATCATTATAACATCTTTTGCCAAAAAAGCTCCATAACGAGCAACGGCGTGAGGTACAACCCTAACCCCAAGCTCTTTGTATCCTTTTTTAAGAGGAATCTTATCATGAAATTCAAAGGGGCCTGCTTCAATTACTTCCATTTTTCTGGTTGGGAAATAAAGAATTACTGCTTTCTTTACCCATTCGTTTACCTTCCAACCATCAATAAAAGGTTCGGCAACCCTAAGTTCTCCCTTATCAAGATATTCTATCACTTCATTAATAGCATCAACAACTTCGGGGAGCTTAAGAGATTCTCGGTTTTCCCAAGCGCTCTCGATTATTTCTTTAATTTTTTCTGTTTCAAACATATCTATCACAATTCTATATGCAAATTTAATGTAATAAATAAAGCAATTGTCAAAGTTTTAACTTGATTTCGTAATTTTGCGCCCATGTCCAATTCTGTAAACATAAAAAACAAAAAAGCGTCATTCGAATTTTTCTTATTGGAGAAATTCACCTCAGGCATTGTGCTTACCGGAACTGAGATTAAATCAATCAGAAAGGGAAAAGTAAGCATAAACGAAGCCTATTGCAGCTTTATTGACGGTGAGCTTTTCATAATTAACATGCACATTGCTGAATATGAATATGGTACATACAATAATCACGAACCCAAAAGAAATAGGAAGCTTCTACTTAACAAAAGAGAATTAAGAAAATTAAAATCAAAGCTTGACGAGAAGGGATTAACTCTTGTGCCGACGTTTCTGTATATAAATGCCAAAGGTTTTGCCAAGGTTGAAATTGCACTTGCAAAAGGGAAAAAACTATATGACAAAAGAGAAACACTAAAGCAGAAAGATACACAAAGAGAAATGGATAGAGACAGCTAAAACTTTAGATATTTTCTTCAATATTTGTTTTCCAGTATTCATCATCTTCATCCAAATCAAACTCTTCTTCAATTTCCCATTGATATTTTGCTCTTTGCGGACCTTCATTCCTGAAGAAAAAAGCCAGTAGAATTCCGGCAACCAACCCTGATAAATGGCCTTCCCAACTCATTCGTTCTTCCAAAGGGAAAATACCCCAAATAATACTTCCATACAAAAATGTGACAATCAAAGACACAGCCATTAAAGACGTATGCTTACGTAATATTCCGCTAACAAAAAGGAAAGCAGCTAGAAAATAAATTAATCCACTCGCGCCAATATGAAATGACTCTCGCCCAATTACCCAGAGCCAAAATCCCAAAGTAATCCATCCTATGCTTATTACCTTTAGCCAAATCTCTTTATAAAAATAGCAAAGCATACTACCTAAGACTATAACAGGTATAGTATTAGATATCAAATGTTTGTAATCGCCATGAATTAGCGGTGATAATAGTATTCCTTTTAATCCGGACAAACTTTGGGGATATATTCCAAATTCAACAAAAGAAATATCAAATATTACTTCAACTAGCTTCACTGCCCATATGATTAAAACAAAAATCAATGGAAATAATACAGCTTTGTAGAAGTCGGCAATATTAGGTTTATGTTTTTTTTGCATTTAATTCATTTCGAATTCGTTGGTAATTAATTACTTTTGCATATTGCTAATTCCTTATTCAAATTCAAATACAAAAATAATGAAATCGTTCTCAAAAATTGCTTCAGCAATAATAATATCTGTTTTATTAATTATTACTTCACTAAATATTTCTGCTCAGAGTTCAAACCAACAGTTGGAAAAATTTGTCAGAGCCTTGCAAGTTATACAGTTTGCTTATATCGAACCTGTTGATGAAGTAGATTTAATTGAAAATGCAATAAAAGGGATTCTTAAAGAGCTAGACCCCCACTCGGCCTATTTGTCAGCAGAAGAGCTTAAAAAAGCCAATGAACCATTACTTGGTAGCTTTGATGGAATTGGTGTTCAGTTTAACATTATAAACGACACAATTATTGTGGTATCTCCTATACCTGACGGGCCTTCAGAAAAAGTAGGCATAATGCCGGGCGATAAAATTGTATCAATTGACAATGAGAATGCAACAGGAAGCAAAATTAATAATGAGTTCGTACTAGATAAACTTAGAGGAGAAAAAGGCACAAAAGTTAATGTTGAGATATATAGAAAAGGTAGTTCAAAATTGCTGGGCTTCACAATTACAAGAGATAAAATTCCAATAAATTCTCTTGATGCTGCATTTATGGCTTCAAAAGATATTGGATATATAAAGCTTAACAGGTTTTCAAGAACAACAATGAAAGAATTCCAGGATGCTGCAGATAAACTAAAAGCACAAGGAATGAAGCATTTAATACTTGATCTTAACTTCAATTCAGGGGGTTATCTTGATGTTTCAATTGATTTAGCCGACCAATTCCTAGATAGAGACAAACTGATTGTTTACACTGAAGGCAATGCTTCTCCGAGGCAGAACTTTAGATCTACATGGAGAGGATCTTTCAAGACAGGAAAATTAGTAGTTTTAATAAATGAAGGAAGTGCCTCTGCAAGTGAAATTCTTGCCGGAGCAGTTCAGGATTGGGACAGAGCACTAATTGTTGGAAGGAGAAGCTTTGGTAAAGGATTAGTTCAAAGGCCGTTTGACTTACCTGATGGTTCAGCTATCAGGCTTACAACAGCTCAGTATCATACTCCAACCGGAAGAAGTATTCAAAAGCCATACGACGAAGGAACCGACAAGTATTACAAAGATTTATCTGAAAGATTGGAAAAAGGAGAATTAGTTGACCCTTCAAAAATATCATTTCCTGATTCTCTTAAATTTATTACACCCGGAAAAAGGGTTGTGTATGGTGGAGGTGGCATTATGCCAGATATCTTCGTACCACTTGATACAAATAGAGTTTCAGAATATTATTCAGCACTACTAAGAAAAGGCGTTCTCAACTCATTCTCAATTGAATATGTAAATGAAAATAGAAAAACTCTTTTAGCTACCTATCCAAATCTTGAAAATTTTATTAAAGACTTTGAGCTAAATGAAGATTTAATATCAAAATTTGAAAAATATGCTTTCGATAAAGGCATTGAAAAGAAGAATAATGAAGAAGGCTCTTCAGATATTCATTTAAGAAATCAGCTAAAAGCCCTTATTGCCAGAAGCTTATGGAATTTTGAAGCATATATACAAATAAGTATGCAAACTGATAATGCTTTCTTAAAAGCATTGGAAATAATTCAAGACGATACGTTTGACAAGTTGAAGATTATTTATTAGTCTTTCGGCTATTTATTAATTCCGAAAGACTACTTAAAACAACCTTTTCTGTATTCTTAAGCCTAGTGTGTGATTGATGTCCGCGAGAGATAAGGACAACATCAATTTCTAATTTATTTGCAATCTCATAATCATGCAGAGTATCACCAATTATTATTGCTTTTGTCTTGCTAATATTCTGTTTTTCAATAAGTTCTCCGAATAAATGAAATTTCCCATGAGCATAGTCATCACTTATGCCGCAAACTTCATCGAAAAAATCATAAATCCCTCTATTTAAAACACTTTGAATAAGGGCATTCTTCTCCATAGCTGAAACAATATACTGACGAAACCCCTTTTTCTGAAAATATCCGAGTGTTTCAATTACATCCTCAAACAAATTTGCCTGAGGCAGTAGCATCTTGTATTCTTCAATAAATTCGATAGCAGGGATTTCAAAAGGTTCTTTTTCAAAGTCGAACCCAATTCTACTGTAATAATCTTTTACAGGAAAATCAAAAACCTCTCTGTATTTTTCTTTACATAGCATTTGAATATCCCTTTTTTCCAAAAGCATATTCATAGCTTGTATGCATATATCAGTATCATCAAGCAATGTCCCATTCCAATCCCACAAAACAATATTTTTACTTTCAAGCATCTTTTTACATTTAATAAAACATGTCAAAAATCGCAAATAAATTTAATTTTGCAAAAATCATTATCATGAGTATAACACTTTTTATTATTTTACTTACTGCTCTAACTTCAATAATAGCATTTAATAATTCGAGCATTTTCAATCAATTAAAGTTTAATGCCTTTATGATTTATGAAAGGAAGCAGTGGTATCGCCTCTTTTCATATTCATTGCTTCATGCAGACTGGGGGCATTTGTTTGTAAACATGTTTGTTTTATATTCATTTGGATCTTTAGTAGAAGACCTACTTCCAATTTTTTTCGGTAATAAAGCGAAAATGATTTTTATAATACTTTACGCAGGTGGAGTATCTATTTCAACGCTTTATTCATTATTTAAGCATAAGCACAATCACTATTATAACGCTGTTGGGGCAAGTGGAGCTGTTTCTGCTGTTCTGTTTTCAAGTATAATAATGCATCCTGAAGGTGAAATTTTCTTTTTCTTCATTCCGGTTCCAATACCTGCATATATTTTTGGATTAATATATTTAGCATATTCAGCATACATGGCAAAAAGAGCAAAAGACAACATTGGTCATGATGCACATTTTTGGGGAGCTGTATTCGGAATTGCATATACTATTGCAATAAGACCAGAATTTGCAAATGAATTTCTTAATACTGTTATTGGTGTTTAAGTTTAATAGTTGAAAAATAAAGGCTGAATAATGATAGAAAGCATTAATCATAATGGAAATCTAATTAATGATAAAACAAATATTTTATCATTGAGCAATAGATTATTCCGTTATGGCGATGGAGTTTTTGAAAGCATAAGGATTGCTGACGGAAAAATAATCAATTCTGAATCACATTTTAACCGCCTTGTTAAGAGCTTGGAAGTACTAAAGATTATTTCCCCGAAATATTTTAATCAAGAATACTTTGAGAAAGAAATTCTAAAACTTGTAAAACAAAATAATCACATTGTTTCAGCTCGAGTAAGATTTTCTGCCTTTAGAGCTGATGGAGGATTTTATTTACCTGAAAACAACAATCTTGAATTTATAATTGAGAGTATCTGCCTTGACAATAAAAGTTTTCAATTGAATAAAACCGGACTTAATTTGGGTTTATATTCAGAAATCACAAAAACTCAAAACCTTTTAAGTCCGCTAAAAACTTGTAATTCCCTCATTTACATTATGGCATCGTTGTATGCAAAGGAAAATAATTTTGACGATTGCCTAATATTAAATGACAAAAAGCAGATTATTGAAGCAACTTCTTCAAATGTATTTATTGTTTACAAAAATGAAATATTCACTCCAGATATTACGGATGGATGTGTTGATGGGACAATGCGAAAACTAATAATAGAAATCGCAAAAGAAAATAAACTGAATATTAATTACAAGCCATTATTAATCCAAGACCTTTGCAAAGCCGATGAAGTGTTTCTTACAAGCGCTATTTCAGGTATTAAATGGGTGTTTAAGCTAAATGACAAAAATTATCACAGTAAAACATCTGATTTTCTGTTAAAAAAACTTAACGCTAAATGTAGCCTTTAGTGACCATTATTTTTTATAATACTCTCAAATAGCTACGGGATTAATAAACTTGAGTGTTTTCCCCATTTCAAATTGAAAATTGCAATAAATAAATCGCTATCGCAAGCAACTTTAAGGCAGAAATACTGATTGTTTTTTTTATACATTTACTGACTAAAACAAAAAATCTTTCTAAAATTATTTTAGTTATGAGATTTATAAAATTGCGTTTAAACATCCAACAGAAGATTCAAGTTCTTGTGTTGCTTACAACATTGATAGTATTTGCAGTAACAATTGCATACATTAGTTGGCGATCTCACGAAACATCATTGCTTGAATCAAAAAGCCTGATAGATGTTAATTCCTCAAAATCGGCTCAGGAAATTGAAAAGATACTAAATAAAGATTTTGCTGTAATCAGAACTCTGGCGCAAGCATTTGTTGTTCATAAAAATATGGAAGTTGATGAATGGAAAGCTTTGTTTAATGAAATATATTATGAAGTATTTTCAAGCAATCCTCATTTTCACTCTTTATGGGATAGTTGGGAGTTTTCATATTACAATCCGGAATGGACTTTACCCCATGGGAGGCATTTATCATATTTTCACAGAAAAGACGGAAAGATAGCATATGAAGAGCTGGTAAGGAGTCTTGAAGGTGATCCGGCATTATATGGAGCGGCAAAAAAAGCAGGAAAAGAAACAATTTGGGAACCATATCTTGACAGGATTGCGACAGAAGGGATTACAGCTCATTTAATGACCACTATGACTGTTCCAATGTTTGTTGATAATAAATACATCGGACTTGTTGGCCTCGATATAACTTTAAAAAGCCTTCAGGATATAATTTATCAAGTTCATCCTTATGAAGAAAGCTACGCATTTATAGTTTCTAATAAAGGAATGTGCGTGGCTCATCCTTTAACAAATTACCTCGAACAGCCGATTTCAAGCTTTATGCCTGATGATGTTATTGAACAAAAAATTATTGAAAGGATTCAGAAAGGCGAAGTATTCAGCTATATGAGTAAAAAGGAGCATGAAGAAAAATACTACTATTCCTATACTCCTATTTATATTGGACAAACTGATACGCCATGGTCAATTTGTATAGCCGTTCCATATAGTCAGATCAGAGAAGCTGCATTAAACAATCTTATCATTTCCATTATTATCGGGATAATTGGAATTATTATTATCTCTGTAATAATTAGCTTAATTTCAACAAGTATATCTAAGCCAATAAAGAAAACAACAGAGCTGATGAAAAGAATAGCTCTTGGTCAGCTTGATGAATCAATGTTATTAAACATTCAAACAGGAGATGAAATTGAAGAGATGAGCAAAGCTTTCAATACATCTATTGCAGGATTCATCAACAAAACAGAATTTGCTTCAAACATTGGTCGCGGAAATATGGACTCTGAAATCAAGTTGCTTAGTGAAGACGATAAACTGGGGCAAGCATTACTTGAGATGCAAAATCATTTAAAACATGCCAGAGAAGAAGAGCAGCTTAGAAAAGTTGAAGAAGATAAGAGAAACTGGATTACTCAAGGCCTGGCAAAATTCAGCGATATTCTGCGTCTGGAACATGGTAATATTGAGAAACTTTCTTTCATCATAATTCAGAACCTTGTAAATTATCTCAATGCAAATCAAGGAGGGTTATTTGTTCTTGAAGACTCCGATGAGGAAGATATTTATTTGGAAATGAAAGCTTGCTATGCTTATGACAGACAAAAATTCATAGATACTAAAATAAAAATTGGAGAAGGATTGGTTGGAGCATGTTATTTGGAGAAAAAGCCGATTTATCTGACTCAAATACCTGATACTTATACCAAAATTGCCTCTGGACTTGGCGAAGACAATCCAAATTCATTATTGATTGTTCCATTAAAGTCTAATGATGATATTAACGGTGTAATTGAAATTGCTTCATTCAATAAATTTGAGGATTATCAGATAGAATTCGTTGAAAAAGTATCTGAGAGTATTGCTTCGACTATAGCAAATGCTAAGATTGCTGCACGCACTGCACAGCTGCTTGAACAATCTCAGCAACAGGCTGAAGAGATGAAAGCACAAGAAGAAGAAATGAGGCAGAATATGGAAGAGCTGGCTGCGACACAAGAAGAAATGGCTCGTAAAACAAGTGAAACAGAAGGTATTATAAAAGCACTTGAAGCCTCAAGCTATACTTTGGAATACGACAATCATGGTTATATTCAAAACATTTCAGATTCTTATTGCAGCTTTTTAGGAGTATCTAAACACGATTGCATTGGCAAACATCATTCTTATAAGGTTGAATTTACTGAGGATCAGAAGAAAGAATATGACCAATTCTGGGAAGATTTAAGAAATGGTAGGATTAGAAAACAAAAAATCAAAGTGAATATAGACGGAAAAATCTTCCATCTTGTTGAAACCTATGCTCCTATTACAGATAGCTTCGGTAGTGTTATTAAGATATTCAAGATAGCAAATGACATTACTGACAGTACTATTGCACTTAAGAAAATGAATAAAGAGTACTCTTCAACAAATTCTAAGTTGAATTTATGCATTAAGGAAAAAGAAAAACTTATTGCTGAATTAAACAAGTTTAAAAAGAGTTAACGATCTGCAAATCTGACAATAACGTTATGCAAAATATATTTGCATAAACATTTTCTAAATCATTTTCCGGCAATTATATATATGCAAAAAAAACTTTTGTATATTCGTAGCTGTACTTTAACAGATTTTCCACTTATATATGTCGCCGGTTATGAACCTAAATATTAAGCAAAAGATTCAGCTATACATAATCCTATCTACAGTTTTAGTTTTCGTATTCACTTTAGGATATATAAGTATAAATTCACGGAATAGAGATATAATTGAGGCAAAAAGAATTATAAACCTTCAGGCAGAAAGCACTTCCAATTTATTGCAAGACAGGATTAATACAGATATTAATGTTGCAAGAAATATCAGAAATAGTTTTTTAAGCTGGCATAAATACCCAAGAGGACTCAGAGACTCTATGTATTTGGAAATGCAAAAAGATATTCTAATTGCAAATCCCGAATATATATCTATAGCTACATCTTGGGAGTATTTTCATGTTGACACAGCATGGCAAAAGCCATTCGGGAGAATTCTTTGGGGTTGGTACAGAGAAAATGGAACCATAAAGGAATTAAAAGTAGAACGACATCTCGAAGGTGATGATGTAAACAGCACATATTACAGACTTAAAACCGGTAAATTTGAATTGTTTAATAATCCCGAACCATATTCGTATACAGGGAGAAAAGAAGATGCTATTCTCTCTACAAACATATCTATTCCTTTGCTCAAAGACAATCAATTTATTGGCCTTGTAGGAATAGATGTTGACCAGTCAAGATTTCAGAATATTATTCTTCAGATTTCTCCTTTTGAAAGAAGCTATGCTTTTGTTTTATCAAACAATCTGATATTTGTAGCTCATCCCAATTCTTCAATTCTTGGGAAATTTATGGGTGATGAAGCAGCCGAGTTGTTAAAGATTGAAGGAATTGAAGAAAAAATAAAATCCGGCAAAGCATTCTCTGATATAATTTTTGATAATTATACAAACGCCAAAAGCTATATTAGCTTTTCCCCAATAGCTATGGACGGTATTAATACCAACTGGACAGTTGGTATTAGCGTACCTATTGAAGTTATTTCCAAAGAAGCAAACAATGACCTATATGTGGCTATAATTATTGGTTTTCTTGGGATAGTTTTTATTAGCCTAATTACTTGGTTTATTTCTAAAAGAATTACTATTCCAGTAAAAAAGATAACGTCAATTCTATTAGATATTGCAAAAGGGAAAATAAACACCAACATGCACTTCGACCTAAAAACAGGTGATGAGTTTGAATTAATGGGAAAAGCTTTAAATACATCTATTGATGGACTATCGGAAAAAACAGAATTTTCTAAAAATATTGGATCAGGAAATCTAAAAACTGACTTGAATTTGTTAAGCGATGAGGATATTTTAGGAAAATCATTACTCGATATGCGCAATAACCTTCTAAAAGCAAAAGAAGAAGAAGAAATAAGGAAAATAGAAGATAGTAAAAGAAATTGGGCAACAGAAGGTTATGCAAAATTTGGAGATATTCTAAGACTAGATAATGACAATATGGATTCTTTGTCATTTAAAGTATTGCAAAATCTTGTTGAATATGTTGGGGCGAATCAAGGTGGACTTTTCGTTATTAATGAAGATGATAACGGTAATACTTTTCTTGAAATGTCTGCTTGTTTCGCATACGACAGACAAAAATTCATGGAGAAAAGGATTGAAATTGGAGAAGGGCTTATTGGGTCGTGTCACAAAGAGGGTAAAACAATCTATCTTACAGAAATTCCGGAAACATATATTAAGATTTCCTCAGGATTAGGTAATGAAAATCCTAAATCGTTATTACTTGTGCCATTAAAAGTGAACGATCAGATTTTTGGCATCATAGAGTTAGCATCCTTTAATAAGTTCGAAAAACACAAGATTGAATTCGTTGAGAAAATTGGCGAAAGTATAGCCTCAACAATATCTAACATAAAAATTAGCATCAGAACCAATGAGCTTTTAAAAAAGTCTCGTCAACAGGCTGAAGAGATGAAGGCACAAGAGGAAGAAATGAGGCAAAATATGGAAGAGCTAGCTGCTACTCAGGAGGAAATGGCTCGTAAAACAAGTGAAACTGAAGGCATAATTAACGCACTCGACACATCTAGCTTTATCCTTGAATATGACCTCAAGGGCTATGTGACAAATATTTCAGATTCATATTGCAGATTTTTAGGAATTTCCAGAAATGATGCAATTGGCAAACACCATGCATATAGAGTTGAATTTACGAATGAACAAAAGAAAGAATACACAAAATTCTGGGATGACTTGAAAAATGGGAAAATAAGGAAAGAGCACACTAAATTAATTGTTGAAGGCAAGGTACATCATTTAATGGAAACATATGCACCTATTTTCGATACTAAAGGAGAAGTTGTAAAAATATTTAAGATTGCAAATGATGTTACTGAAAGTAAAACAGCTTATGAAACATTTTCGAAAGAAAATGAAGAATTAATTAATACAGTAATTGAATACAAAAAACAAATAGAGCTTCTGAAAAAAGAAAATCAAAAATTAGCTGATAACCTGAAAAAAAACAAATAAGATGAAGATTCTTACAAGCATTTTACTAACAATTATAATTACAACAAGCATAATTGCCCAGCCAACACAGGAAGATGTTTATAAAGCAAGAGCTGAGTTCAGAAAGGGAGTTCAAAAAGGAGTTGAACATGACTTTCAGGGAGCGCTTTTGCATTTTAATGAAGCTATTAAATCCAATCCAATTTATGCTGAGGCTTTTCTATATAGAGGATTAGCATTTAATGAAACTGGAGAATTTGATGCTGCAGCTAAAGATTTTACAATTTGCATTGAACTCGACCCTAAATTCTCCGACCAAGCTCATTTCTTTAGAGGTGTTGCTAAAGTAGGATTAGGGAATTATAATGGAGCTATTCAGGATTACACCACTGCTATACAGTTAAATCCTGATTTCATAGCATTCTTTAGAAGAGGACAAGCAAATATGTTTTTAGAAGAATACGCAAGAGCTTTGCAGGATTTTGAAATTGCACTGCGACTAAACCCCGCTTTATCTGAAGGCTATTTATACAGAGGCATGGCATTATATCATCTTGGACTACATCCGGAAGCATTAAAAGATTTAAGAAGAGCTTCAACAGATATGAAAACTAATGCTGACGCGTATTATTATACTGCACTTGCAAGATTAGAAGTAAAAGATTTTTATGCAGCTGTTTTGGACTTAGATAAGGCGATTGAACTTAATCCAAACATGACTCAGGCATATAGTGCCAGAGCTAAAGCGTATACAGGAATTGGAAATAATGCCAAGGCAAGGGAAGATATTGAAAAGGCCAAAACACTTGCTCACCAAGAAGGAGAAATTATTATAACGCATCAGGAAACATCCATTACGAAAAAAGATGATGTTTTTACAGATGAGGAAAAAACTCTGCCAGATTTTGCTTCTCTATTCAGAAGCAGAGAAAAAACAGAAGCTGAAGCTGAAAAAAAGTCTGAAGAAACGAAAGTTATTGAGTTATCAAAAGTTTCAGAACCTGTAAAACCACCTACTGAAACTTCCAATCAAGAACCAGAAAAAACCGAAAAAGTTGAAGCTAAACCAGTTTCTGAAGTAAAAATCGAAGAAGCAGTCCCTGTCGTTCTAACTTTAGACAATTCAGAGTCAGGATTTTACAACAAGAAACTAAATAAAATTTCACCAAAAGGATTTGGTGTTCAGATAGCAAGCTACACTAATACAGACAATTTATTATCGCTTGCATCAGCTTACGAAAGTCAGTTTAATACTAGTGTCTTTATTCAAATTTCAATTGTGAATGGCAGAAGAATCTATAGAATGATGGCTGGCGAATTTTCGAATAGAATAAATGCAGAACAATTCAGAGATGAATTGCGTTCAGGAGATTTCCCAGACTGCTTTTTGGTGGTTTATGATAGAATGAACTAAAATATTTTCAGAATTTGCATTCCGCTAACGTTTGCGTAACTTTTTGTTATCAATAATCGATAAAAAAAGATTAAATTTGCAAATCTTTAAGCCGTAAGCAACGAATTATATTATCCACAATATTTGCATATACTTTAATCAACACAATGGGTGAAATATGGGCTATATAAAATTTGACAAAACTCAACTTATCAACTTGGAATACTCTCTGAATAAAGAACTTATCAGAAGTAACAGGGCCGGGTCGTTTTCAAGCACAACCATTATTGGCTGTAATACCCGCAAATACCATGGATTATTAATTTGCCCTCAACCGCAGCTTGATGGTGAAAATCACGTTTTATTATCAAAAATTGATGAAACTGTTATTCAAAGAGAGGCTGAATTTAACATAGGAATAAATAAATACACCGGAGCTTTTAGTCCAAAAGGGCACAAATACATTAGGGATTTTTCAAGTGATATTATTCCAAAAATTACGTTCAGAGTTGGTGGAGTTATCTTAACAAAAGAAATGATGATGGTAAAACATCAAGAAAGGGTTATGATTAAATACACACTTGTAGAAGCTCAATCTCCAACAAAATTAAGAATCAAACCGTTTTTGGCTTTTAGAAACATACACATCTTAAGCAAACAGAATATTGACTTAAATACAAAATATGAAGCAGTTCCAAACGGAATTATGGTAAAAATGTATGAGGGATATTCTCCACTTTTTATTCAACTCTCTAAAAAAGGCGGCGAATATGTGCATGTTCCGGATTGGTATAAAAACATTGAATATATACAAGAACAGAATCGTGGTTACGACTTCCAAGAAGATCTTTATGTTCCCGGATTTTTTGAAATAGATATAAAAAAAGGGGAAAGTATCATTTTTTCGGCTGCTACAAAAGAAATTAAGCCTCTCAGCTTAGCTAAAGAATATGAAAAAGAAGTGGAAGCAAGAATTCCAAGGAATAACTTCCATAACTGCCTGGTTAATTCTGCTGAACAGTTTATTTCTAAAAATAATGGAAGTATTGATATTATAGCCGGATTCCCATGGTATGGAAGAGTTGGGCGATTTACATTTATTTCTTTACCCGGGCTTACTCTTTCGATTGACAAACAAAAAGATTTTGTTGAAGTTATTGATTCTATGATTAAAGAAATGAGAGGTCCTCTTTTTTCTGAAACCGGTAAGAATCAATTCACCACATACAATTCGGTGGATACTTCTTTATGGTTTATTTGGGCATTGCAGCAATATGAAAAACATGGTGGTAAAAAGGCAGAAATTTGGACAAAATACGGCAAAGTAATTAAATCAATTTTAGATGGTTATTCGGGCAATCATATTCCTGGAATTGCCATTGATGAAAATGGAATGATATATACATCAAAAGAGATGTCTGGTTATACCTGGATGAATTGTCAAACTGAAGGAATTTGCGTTACTCCGAGATACGGCTATGTAGTTGAGTTAAATGCACTATGGTATAATGCTATATGCTTTGCAATCGAATTGGCAAAGACTGCCAATGAATCGGAGTTTGTGCAAAAATGGTCAGAAACTACAAAGAAAATATCCTCAGCTTTCAAAAATGTTTTTTGGGTAAATTCTCAAAATTGTTTGGCGGATTTTGTAGCTGACGGAACCCAGAATACTGATATTAGACCTAATCAAGTTATTGCAGCATCTGTTCATTTCAGCCCAATAGATGATGCCACAAAGCAGAAAGTGATAGATGTTTGTTACAAACAATTGCTTACACCAAGAGGTCTAAGAACACTATCGCCTAAAGACCCCAAGTTTAGGGGGATATGCAAAGGAAATGCAATCGAGAGAAGTTGTTCTATGCACCAAGGAACTGTTTGGCCTTGGCTTTTGGAGCACTTTACTCAAGGATATTTTAATTTGTATAAAGAATCTGCATTACAATTAATTGAACCATTATATAATGGGTTTGAAGAAACAATTAATGAAAGAGGAATTGGAACAATGTCGGAAATTCATGAAGGAGACCCACCTCATAATGCATGTGGGGCAATTTCATTTGCGCCTAGTGTAGCAGCTTTGCTAAGGGTAAATGATATGATTGAATCTTTTAAAAGAAAGTCGAAAAGGAAAGCAACATCAAATAAAAAAGATAAGTAGTATGAAAGTATTAATGTTTGGATGGGAATTCCCCCCACATATCTCCGGAGGACTTGGAACTGCTTGTTATGGGCTTACAAAAGCACTTAACAAATGTGATGTTGAAATTATTTTTGTAGTTCCCAAGGCTTATGGAGACGAAAACCCCGGAAGCATAAGGCTTGTAAATGCCAGCGATATTGAAGTTAATGTTAGCAATGAGCTTTATAAAGAACATTGGAACAAAACTTCTTTCCTTGAAATTGATTCAACCTTGATGCCATACACAACTGAGGAAGAGTATTTTGAAATTGTTGAAAAGTTTTCAGCAACAAAACATAGTATAGTTGAGAAACAAAATTTCAAATCTCAAAAATTTGAATTTTCAGGTGGTTATGGAAAAAACTTAATTGAAGAAGTTAAAAGATATGCACTAATTGCTGCAACAGTTGCTTCTCAACATGATTTTGACATTATCCATTCGCACGATTGGCTTACATATTATGCTGGTATAGAAGCAAAAAGAATAAGCGGAAAGCCTCTTGTTGTGCATATGCATGCTACAGAGTTTGACAGATCTGGAGAAAATGTTAACCAAATTGTTTATGACATTGAAAAGGCGGGAATGCACGCTGCTGATAAGGTAATTGCAGTAAGTAATCTGACCAGAAACATCGTAATTAGTCGTTATGGCGTTGACCCTGACAGAGTTGTAACTGTTCATAACGGTGTTGAGCCAAATGAAGATAATGCTTACATTGATAGCAAGAAAAATGTAAAAGAAAAGATTGTGACTTTCTTGGGAAGGATTACTTACCAGAAAGGACCTGAATATTTTGTGGAAGCAGCAAAAAAAGTTTTGCAGAAAGATAAAAATGTGAGGTTTGTAATGGCAGGCAGTGGTGATTTACTTCCAAAAATGATTAGAAGGGTAGCTAAATTAGGAATTGCGGATAAGTTTCATTTTACAGGATTCTTAAAAGGTGATGATGTAGATAAAATGTTTGGCATGAGCGATGTTTATGTAATGCCTTCTGTATCTGAACCCTTTGGGATTTCTCCTCTAGAGGCTATGAGAAGCAACGTGCCGGTAATTATTTCTAAACAATCTGGCGTTGCTGAAGTATTAAAACATGCAATTAAAGTAGATTTTTGGGACATAGACGCTATGGCTGATGCTATCTACGGGCTTTTACATTATTCTTCTTTGCCAAATATGTTTAAACATTTCGGGAAAGAAGAAGTAGATAATATTAAATGGGACCAGGCTGGATTCAAGGTTAAAGAGGTTTATCTGGAAACCATTAATAAAAAATAATTAGTTTAGAAACATTGTTGAAATAATATACTAAAGACATGAGATCTATTTGCCTTTATTTCCAAGTTCATCAACCATTCAGATTAAGAACATATCGTTTTTTTGATATAGGGAATAATCATGACTATTTTGATGATTACGCTAACAGATTTATTATGCAACAAATAGCAGAGAAATGTTATTTGCCGGCTAATAAAGTATTAATGGAAAATATCAGAAAACATGGTGAAAAATTCAAAGTAAGCTTTAGCATTAGCGGTACAGCTTTGGAACAATTTGAAATGTATGCACCAAAAGTTATTGAAAGCTTTCAAAAACTTGCAAAAACAGGATGCGTTGAATTTCTGTCTGAAACATATTATCACTCTCTTGTGTCATTAAAAAACAAGAATGAGTTTACAACTCAGGTGAAAATGCATGCAGCCAAAATTAAAGAGCTGTTTGGACATAAACCTAAAGTTTTCAGAAACACTGAGCTTATTTATTCTGATGAAATAGGCAATATGGTTTATGATATGGGTTATAAAACAATGATAACTGAGGGCGCTAAGCACATTCTTGGATGGAAAAGTCCTAACTTTTTGTATTGTAGTGCTGTTAACCCAAAGCTAAAATTGTTACTCAAAAACTTTCAATTGTCAGATGATATCGCATTCCGTTTTTCAGAAAGAAGATGGTCTGAATATCCTCTCACCGCGGAAAAATACGCAGGATGGCTTAATGCTTTAGGTCCAAAGGCGGAGGTGGTAAACTTGTTTATGGATTATGAAACTTTCGGAGAGCATCAGTGGGCAGAAACAGGCATTTTTGATTTCCTTAAAGCTTTGCCGAATGCAGTTTTAGCATCAACCGATTTTAAATTTAAAACTTTATCTGAGGTGTCAGAATCGCTTCAACCTGTTGCTCCCTTAAATGTCCCCTACCCTATTTCATGGGCAGATGAGGAGAGAGACCTTACAGCATGGTTAGGGAATGAACTTCAAGATGAAGCATTTAATAAAATATATGGTCTTGAAGAAAAAGTAAGAAAATGCAAAAACGAAGACATTCTTAGATTGTGGAGATTTCTTCAGGTGAGTGACAACTTCTATTACATGTGTACAAAATGGTTTTCTGATGGTGAAGTACATAAATATTTTAATCCCTATAACTCACCATACGAAGCATTTATTAATTACATGAATGTACTTTCTGATTTCGCAATTAAAGTAGATGAAAACTGCATCAAAATAATTCAAACAGCAGTAACTGAAAAACCCTTGAAAACTAATGCAGTGAAAAAACCTGCTGCTAAGAAACCTGCTGCTAAGAAACCAGTAGTCAAGAAAACTGCAGTCAAGAAAACTGTTACTAAGAAAACTTCTGTAAAGAAGTAAAGAGTTGCAAATTGCTTTTTATGTAATGAGCACTTTTGGACTTATGACTCAAATTTTATAAACAAACAAAAACATTTAACTATGTCGGAGAATTTATTAAAACCTGATTATGTATTTGAAGTAAGCTGGGAAGTTTGCAACAAGATTGGTGGAATTCATACTGTAATCAGTACAAAAGCATTAATACTAACTGAAAAATTTAATGATAACTATATTTGCATTGGACCGGATGTATGGAAGGAAACTCACTTAAACCCTGAATTTGTCGAAGACAAGAATATTTACCGTTCTTGGAGAAAAGAAGCTGCAAAAAATGGACTTCATATAAGAATTGGGAGATGGAATATTCCCGGACAACCAATAGCCTTTCTTGTAGATTTCACCCCATTATTTTCTGAGAAAGACAAAATCTTCACTGATTTATGGCTTAAGTATGGGCTTAATTCACTAAGTGGGCAATGGGATTACACAGAGCCTGCAATGTTTGGTTATGCAGCAGCTAAAGTAATTGAAAGCTTTTATGAGTTTCATCTGTCAGCAAAAGACAAACTAATAACTCATTTCCATGAATGGATGACTGGTTCAGGAGTGTTATACCTACATGATAAACTTCCACAGGCTGCTACTGTATTTACCACACATGCAACTACTCTTGGAAGATCAATTGCTGGACATGGATTAAAGTTATATAGTCATCTTGATAATATTGATGCTGACAGTAAAGCCAATGAGCTTGGAGTTGTATCTAAAAACAGTGTGGAAAAAATTGCAGCTAAGTACTCTGATGCATTTTCTACTGTAAGTGAAATTACAGCCAAAGAATGTGAAAAAATTCTAGGTAAAAAGCCTGATACTATTGTTCCAAATGGATTTGACAATTCATTTATTCCGAACGCAGAAAGTTTCTCGGCAAAAAGAAAAGAAGCAAGAGAAAAGCTTTTTGCTATCTCAAAAGCTGTTACAAACCAAGATATGCCAGAAAATGCTCTTTTGCTTTGCACAAGTGGAAGATATGAATTTAAAAATAAAGGTATTGACCTTTTTATAGATGCTCTAGGCGAGCTAAATAAACAGAGCCTACCAAATAAAGTGCTAGCTTTTATTTTCATACCTGCAAATCAGTCGGGCGTGAGACCTGAAGTTGTTTCTAGGATATCTGAACCTGATATTCTTAATCCAATTTGCTCTGAATACTCAACCCATAAATTGGTTGACCCAAATTCTGACCCTATTTGCTTTAGATTAAAGAAAGCCGGACTTAGAAACACTCCGGAAGACAATGTTAAGGTTATTTTTGTGCCTGCTTACTTAAATGGAAATGATGGTGCTCTTAATATCGATTACTATACAGCACTTATGGGAATGGACCTATCAGTATTCCCTTCATATTATGAGCCATGGGGTTATACGCCTCTTGAAAGTATTGCATTCAGAGTGCCGACAATAACTACTAATTTAGCAGGTTTTGGGATATGGGTTAAACAAAATTTCCCCGATGCAGGTAAGGCAGTTGAAGTCATTGACCGAAATGACGACAACGATGAAGAAGTTATAACCAATATTTTTAATCATCTTCTTAACATTTGTAAAGAAGATGGCGCTTTCGAATTTATAAAGGAGTTTGAATCAGACATTGAACCACTCATCCACAAAAACCTTCTTGAAGCAAGAGCAAAATGTACTGAAATTGCAAATTCCGCGCTATGGAGTTCATTGATTGAAAACTATTATAAAGCATTTGATATTGCCATACAAAAAGCCGATTTAAGATCGGATCTTTATAAAGGGAAAAAACTTCCTGTAAGGATAACAGAAACAACAACTGTCCCGACTGTTAAACCTAAATGGCAACGAATTCTTGTTGAAACCAGCATTCCTCAAGAACTTGCAGAAATACAAACAATTGCACGAAATCTTTGGTGGACTTGGAACTATGAAGCTGAAGAACTGTTTGAAGTAATTGACAAAGGCCTTTGGGAGAAATCTGAACACAACCCAATTATTTTAATTGATAATCTTTCTGTTGAGCACTATGAAAACCTGCTCAAAGATGATGCTTTTATGGAAAAATACAGAAGGGTTGTTGACGAGTTTACTCGCTATATGGATGAGAGTAAAAATAAAAAACCCGATACAATTGCGTATTTGAGCATGGAATATGGACTACACACATCCGTTAAAATATACTCGGGTGGTTTGGGCGTGCTTGCTGGCGACTATCTAAAACAGGCCAGTGATGACAATATGAATATGATTGGAATAGGGTTGCTATACAGATATGGATATTTTACACAAAACCTTACTGTAACTGGCGAACAAATGGCTCACTACCAGCCCCATAACTTTACACATATGGCTGCAGTGCCTGCAAGAGATGAAAATAATGAATGGATTAAAATTAGTATTGCTTTCCCGGGCAGAACATTGCATGCAAAAGTATGGAAAATTGAAGTTGGCCGTATCCCATTATATCTTTTAGATACTGACATCCCCGAGAATAATTCTTCAGACAGATTTATAACTCATCAGCTATATGGAGGCGATTGGGAGAACAGGTTTAAACAAGAATTTTTACTTGGAATTGGTGGTATAAGAGTTTTGGATTCATTAAATATTAAGCCTGAAATTTATCATTGCAATGAAGGACATGCTGCTTTTGCAGGTCTAGAAAGGCTAAGAAAGCTTGTTCAGGATGAGAATCTTTCTTTTGTTGAAGCAAAAGAAGTTGTAAGAGCCAGCAGTTTATTCACTACTCATACTCCTGTATCTGCCGGTCACGACTTCTTTAGTGAAGATATGCTACGTACATATATGCCTCATTATGCAGACAGACTTGGAATAAGTTGGGAAACATTTATGAGCCTAGGAAAAATGAACCCTGGAAACCCTCACGAAAACTTCTCAATGAGTGTTCTTGCTACGAAACTTTCTCAGGAAGTTAATGGTGTAAGTAAAATACACGGCAAAGTTTCTAGAGATATGTTCAAAGATAATTTCCCCGGGTATTTTCCTGAAGAATTGCATATTAGTCATGTAACTAACGGTGTACACTATGGAACATGGACTGCCAAAGAATGGCAAAAATTATATAAAAACAGCTTTGGAGAAGATTTTCTAAAAGACATATCAGACCAAAAACATTGGGAAAAGATTTTCAACATTGACGATGAGGTAATATGGAATATGGTTAACCTTCAGAGAGTTAATCTTAAAGAATTCATTAAAAATAGGCTTTTCTCTAACCTATCGAAAAGACCAACAAATCCAAGAATCATTTATCAGATAATTGAAGCAATGGATGATAAGGTTCTTACAATTGGTTTTGCGAGAAGATTTGCTACTTACAAAAGATCTCATCTTATTTTTAATGATTTGAAAAGGTTGTCAAAACTTGTAAATAACCCTGATATGCCTGTTCAGTTTATTTATGCCGGCAAGGCTCATCCTGCTGATAAAGCTGGTCAGGATTTAATAAAACATATTGTTGAGATTTCCAAAAAGCCTGAGTTTATGGGCAAGATTGTCTTTTTGGAAGACTATGATATGGAATTAGGAGCTGCTCTGACAAGAGGCGTTGACTTATGGCTTAACACACCTACAAGGCCATTGGAAGCTTCAGGCACTAGCGGCCAGAAAGCAGTTCTTAACGGAGTAATGAACTTCAGCGTTCTTGATGGCTGGTGGGCGGAAGGTTATAAACCCGAAGCCGGATGGGCTCTTAAGGAAGAAAAAACATATGAAGATCAGGAACTACAAAATGAATTGGATTCTGAGACTATATATAGTATGTTTGAGAATGAAATTATCCCAATGTTTTATAAAAGAAACGATAAGAATATACCAACAGAATGGGTAAGATGGATAAAAAATAACATTGCTTACATTGCACCTCATTATACTAATAAAAGAATGCTTGACGATTATATCCGTCAGTTTTATAATCCACTTTCAGAAAGAAGCAAATCTATTAAAGCAAACAATTATGCGAAAGCAAGAGAAATAGCTAATTGGAAAAATCAGTTGGTAAGTGAATGGGATTCTTTAGAAGTTCATGCAAAAGACATAATGAATACCTCAGATAAATCATTGTTGCTTGGAGAAAAGTTTCATGCTCAAATAAAATTAGATATTAATGATATTAACCCCGAAGACATTGGAGTAGAAGTTATATTTACAAGAGAAGCATTTAATGAAACTGAACTTGTGCTTGTACATGAATTGGAAAGAATTAAAACTGAAGGAAGTTATGTTACATACAATTGTGAAGTTCCTGCAAAGCAAGCCGGTATATACAATTACGCTTTCAGGGTATTTCCCAAAAACCCACAATTACCTCACCGTCAGGATTTTAATCTGATTAAGTGGATATAACATTTTGTGGAATTTTTTTTTATTACTTTTGACATTCTTAAATAAAAACAACTATTATGACAAAATTATTAGAAGGGAAAACTGCTCTTGTAACCGGTGGTTCCCGTGGAATAGGAAAAGCAATAGCAATTACATTTGCTCAACATGGGGCGAATGTTGCTTTCTCAGATCTTTTTTATGATGATGCAGCTAAATCTCTTGAAAGCGAACTAGCAGCATTTGGAGTAAAAGCTAAAGGATATGCATCTGATGCCAGCAAGCTGGAAGATGCTGAAAAATTAATTGACGAAGTTTTTGCCCACTTCGGACAAATTGACGCTCTTATAAACAATGCCGGAATTACTAGAGACACTCTTTTAATGCGTATGACAGAACAGCAATGGGATGATGTAATTAGAGTTAATCTTAAGTCAGTATTTAACATGACAAAAGCAGTGCAAAAGGTTATGCTTAAACAAAAGTTCGGCTCTATTATTAATATGAGTTCAGTTGTTGGTGTTGGAGGAAACGCAGGACAATCTAACTATGCTGCATCAAAAGCAGGTATGATTGGCTTCACAAAATCCATCGCAATGGAATTAGGATCCAGAAATGTAAGATGTAATGCTATTGCACCTGGTTTTATTGAAACAGACATGACAGCTTCATTACCTGAAGAGGTTAAAAATGAGTGGGCTCAAAAAATCCCATTGAGAAGAGCAGGACAGGCAGTTGATGTTGCAAATCTTACACTTTTTCTTGCTTCAGATTTATCAACATATATTACCGGTCAGGTAATTACAGTTTGTGGTGGAATGAAAATGTAATATTTTCTTAATACTCTTATTTTCAGCAGTTAACCAGGAGTTGGGGAATTATTATTGCCTTTTTGTCAATAATAAAATCAACTCCTGGTTTTTTTATTCAAATATTTTAGTATTATTGTCTTGTCGTTTATTTCACAGTAATAACTTTAGTTTAAATGCTGAATATTAAGAACAAA
>JAGXRQ010000078.1 GCA_018335675.1 Bacteroidota bacterium
AAGGGGAAAGATAATTTCTTTCTCCTTTGTCTTGAAAAATATTATTTACTTTATATCCTCGTAAAAAGTTGCATTAATTACTTGAATTTAGGAAATTAATAAACACTATACTTAATATTTCGAAATTTCTAATCGTTGAAATTTGCTGATTTTATTATATTTTTGTGCTTTATTTAAAAGCCAATTAAAACAATAAAATTACTAAAAAACAATACTAATTGTCAATCAAAAAAAAACTTTTTTCAAAGAAATAACAATATTTAAAATCATGAATTCGTATCAAGGCACCCTAACATCAAAACTTCCAAAAACCGGAACATCAATATTTGCAGTTATGTCTAAAATGGCAGTTGAGAATAATGCCATAAACCTTTCACAAGGTTTCCCTGATTTTCCTGTTTCAGAACAACTCATTAATTTGGTGCATAAATATATGAAGTCGGGTCACAATCAATATGCACCAATGCCGGGCGTTCTTGCACTTAGAGAAGCTATTGCTGAAAAAACCGAATATTTGTACTCAGCACAATATAATCCTGATACCGAGATAACAGTAACAGCCGGAGCCACTCAGGCTCTTTTCTCAGCAATCATTTCTTTAATAAGGGAAAATGATGAAGTAATAGTTTTCGAGCCTGCTTATGACAGTTATGTGCCTGCAATTAAACTTGCCGGAGGGATGCCTATAAGCGTTCAGTTAAGTCCACCTTATTACAAAATTGATTGGAATAATGTAAAAAAGCTAATCAATCCACGAACAAAAATGATTATTATAAATACTCCTCATAATCCTACCGGAACTATATTAACAGCGGAGGATTTGATAAATCTGGAAAGAATTACAAAGAATACTGACATAATAATATTAAGCGACGAGGTATATGAACATATAATATTTGACAGATATGAACATCAGAGTGTTTGCCGCTACCCTAAGCTAGCTGAAAGGAGTATTGTTACATGTTCATTTGGGAAAACATTCCATGCAACCGGCTGGAAAACAGGATACTGTGTAGCTCCGGAAAATATTATGAAGGAGTTTAGAAAAGTGCATCAATTTACAGTATTTGCGTCTAACACACCTGTACAATACGCAATAGCAGAGTTTCTTAAGGATAAGGAAAATTATAAAAACCTTGGGAATTTTTATCAAGAGAAAAGAGATTTCTTTTTAGAAAATATAAAAAATTCAAGATTTAAGCCCATAACATCATCAGGGACATATTTCCAACTACTTGATTATAGTGCAATAAGTGAAGAGGATGAAATGATATTTGCAGAAAAGCTTTGCAAAGAGTTTGGAGTTGCATCTGTGCCTGTATCATCATTTTATTCTACATCAGTAAATAATAAAACCTTAAGGTTCTGTTTTGCAAAATCTGAAGAAACCCTTAAAAAAGCTGCAGAGGTATTATGCAAGATATAAGAATAACCATCATTCAAAGTTCTCTGTTTTGGGAATCTCATAAAGAGAATAGAAAGATGTTCTCTGAAAAAATATTGTCTATAAAAGAAAATACTGACATAATTCTTTTACCGGAGATGTTTTCAACGGGTTTTTCAATGAACCCCTACCCTATTGCAGAAGATGCTAAAGGAGAGACATTTCAATGGATGCTTAAAACTTCAGCTGAGAAAAATGCAGTAATTGCAGGAAGTGTTGCTACTAAAGAAAACGGCAGGTTTTATAATAGGTTTTATTGGGTACAACCAGATGGCAACTTTTACCAATATGACAAAAAGCATCTTTTTACCTTTGCCGGCGAACATAATAATTATACAGCAGGCAAGAATAAAGTAATAATCAGTTATAAGGGCTGGAAATTTCTACCACTTATTTGCTATGATCTTAGATTTCCGGTTTGGAGTAAAAATAATTACAGCGAATCTGATGGATTCGATTATGATTGTTTAATTTATGTTGCCAATTGGCCAAAACCAAGAAATCACCCCTGGAAATCATTGTTAATAGCCAGAGCTATAGAGAACCAAAGTTATGTTGCAGGAATTAACAGAGTTGGAAATGACGCTAACAACAACGATTATTCCGGCGATTCCGCAATAATTAACTCAAGAGGCGAATACATCACACAATTATTGCCGGACAAAGAATTAATTGAAACAGCTACTTTATCATACAGTTCTCTTTATGATTTCAGGCAAAGTTTCCGCGTAGGAAATGATTGGGATAGATTCGAAATTAAATAATGCAATAATTACTTATTTTCAATCTTTTTCGGCAATATCCAGCTCAACCCTAAGATTATCAATAATGAATATTTGTCTCTCCGGAGTATTTTTACCCATATAGAAAGATAGCATATCATTTAAACTAACATCTTTCTTAAGAATAACGGGATCTAGTCTAATATTCTGACCAATAAAATTACTAAATTCATCAGGTGAAATTTCGCCAAGTCCTTTAAACCTAGTTATTTCAGGTTTAGACCCTAACTCACTAATTGCTTTAATTTTCTCCTCCTCGCTATAGCAATAAATTGTTTTTTGCTTATTCCTAACCCTAAAAAGCGGGGTTTGAAGTATATATAAATGTCCGTTACGAACAAGGTCAGGGAAAAACTGCAAAAAGAAAGTTAGCATTAAAAGCCTAATATGCATACCGTCTACATCAGCATCTGTAGCTACAACAATATTGTTATAGCGTAAATTTTCCATTCCATCCTCAATATTCAAGGCAGCTTGCAGAAGATTAAATTCCTCATTTTCATATACCACCTTTTTAGTAAGCCCGTAACAATTAAGTGGTTTCCCTTTTAAGCTAAATACAGCCTGAGTATTAACATCTCTAGCTTTAGTTATCGAACCACTTGCAGAATCTCCCTCCGTTATAAAAAGAGTAGAATTTAACCTAAGTCCGTTGGTATTACTTTCGTTATAATGTATCCTACAGTCTCTAAGCTTCTTATTAAATAAACTCGCTTTTTTAACTCTCTCACGTGCAGTTTTCTTAATACTTGCAAGCTCCTTCCTTTCTCTTTCAGATTGCATTATTTTCCTGAGAAGAGCTTCTGCAGTATCTGGATTCATATGCAGATAATTATCGAGGCGCTTCTTTAAAACATCAGTAATATAATTCCTAATTGTAAGAGATCCGTTTGGGTCCATTGTTTGAGAGCCAAGTTTTGTTTTGGTCTGTGATTCAAATACAGGCTCCTGAATTTTAATGTTCAATGCAACAATAATGGATGTTTTAATATCGCTGGAATCAAAGTCTTTCTTATAGAATTCCCTGATAGTTTTATTTATCGCTTCTCTGAATGCATTTTGATGAGTTCCTCCCTGTGTTGTATGTTGTCCATTAACAAAAGAGAAATATTCCTCACCGTATTGGCTTGAGCTGTGAGTTAATGCAAACTCTAAATCCTCATCTTGAAGATGGATTATAGGATAGCAAATTGGACTGTCAATATTGCGAGTAAGTAAATCAAGCAACCCATTCTCAGAAAAGAACTTCTGACCGTTATAATAGATAGTAAGCCCTTTATTAAGGTAAACATAGTTCCAGAGTAACCTTTCAATATACTCGTCAATATATCTGTAATTACCAAAAACCTTTTCGTCAGGAGTAAATTTGACGACAGTTCCTTTTCTATCTGCTGTAGGAACAGGGTCGTATTCCTTAACAAGGTTTCCACCTTCAAATTCAGCAACTTTGGACTTTTCTTCCCTGATAGACTCAATTCTAAAATAACTTGAAAGAGCATTCACAGCTTTGGTACCAACACCATTAAGGCCAACAACTTTTTGAAAAACACTAGCGTTATATTTGGCTCCGGTATTAATTTTCGAAACACAATCTACAACTTTACCTGTAGGGATACCTCTACCATAATCTCTTACAGTAACCAATTTGTCAGTAATTTTAACTTCTATCGTCTTCCCAAAGCCACTAATATATTCATCTATAGCGTTATCTAGAATCTCTTTTAGCAATACATATATTCCGTCGTCTTGCGATGCTCCATCTCCCAATTTTCCAATGTACATACCCGGGCGCAACCGTATATGTTCGTTCCATTCGAGGGAAACAATGCTATCTTCCGAATAATTTTCCATAATTTTCAAATTTCGCTGCAAAGATAATACTTTAAAGGCTTTTTATAATTCCACGCACTCTCTAATTATTAACAAACACAACATTTTTTAATGCTTTAAAAACATTAATTATCAGTAGTTGTAAATTGACCAAAATAGAAAAGTAGATTTTGTTGAAAAATTTTTGGTGATTGCTAATAAATCACAAGCATAATCACAAAAAAAGCTAATTCAATTAATGTGATTAAACTTGTTCAATTCCTATTTGTCTAATTACTGTAATTTTGCCGTTTCTCAATTTAACGGTTTTAAAATCAACCAATTATTTTCAATTCATTTAATAAATTCAAAATGAAATCAAGTAAATATTTTCTAAGTGTAATTTTTTCTTTATTGTTTATTACATTCCAATTAAAATCTCAAGAATCAGCTCCTACAGGAGGTAGAGGAGGCCAAAGACCGGAAGGCGGAGAAATGCCCAAAATAGGAACTATTAAAGGTAAGGTAGTTGATTCAGAAACTAACGAACCATTAATGTTTGCAAGTGTAGTTCTTTTCAGTGAAAGAGATTCAACGATGATTTCAGGAGCAATAGCTGATGAAAAAGGCTTTTTTGAAATAAAAGAGACACCCCCAGGAAGATTTTACTTATCTATAAGTTTTGTTGGCTACCCAACAAAATTGGTTAATTCTATAAGAATTACATTCAGAGAAACGGAATACGATGCCGGCATAATAAAAATTGAACCAGGTGCTGCAATGCTTTCCGGAGTTACCGTTGAGGCTGCAAGAACCTTAATGGAGACCGGGCTAGACAGAAGAGTAATTAATGTAGGACAAGAACTAACTGCTGCAGGTGGATCGGGACTTGAAATTATGCAGAATATTCCTAGTGTTGCTGTTGACTTTGAAGGAAATATAAGTCTTAGGGGCAGCACTAATGTAACTATTCTTATAGATGGAAGACCTGCAACACTTACAGGTTTGTCGGGTTCAGAAGCGTTGGAGCAAATACCTGCCGAGATGATTGAAAGAGTTGAAATTATAACAAACCCATCTGTTAGATACGACCCTGATGGCACATCTGGTATAATAAATGTTGTTCTAAAAAAAGAACGTAAACCCGGATATAATGGGATGATATCATTAAATGCATCAACAAACCACAGATATAGCGGTTCAATAAATCTTAACTACAGAATTAACAAAGTGAATATTTTCGCCAATTATAGCATGAGAACTCACAACAATGATGGATTTGGATATAGCTTAAGAACCAGCTTTCTTCCCAATGCAGACACAACATATCTTTATCAGGATATGGATTTTCTGAGTAAAATGAATTCTCATAATGCGCAGATTGGATTCGACTACCAAATTAACAAATTCAATCAGCTCACTATTTCTACAAGCTATAATAATTGGCTAAGAGACATGGATGACATATCTGAATACAGCTTATATAATGCTAACCAAGTAAATAATTTATTTCGTAGAGAAGCAGACAGCGGCATGAATAGTAGTGGGATGAGCTATGCGTTAAATTACAGAAGAACTTATGAGGAAAAATTTAGAGAATTAAATACCGAGCTTGTATTTAACAACAGAAATATGCTAAGAAATGAAGACAACATTCAGCAATATTTTACCAATGATTTTAACACTCCTTCTGCTCGTCCAAATGATTTGGACAAAACAAATTCTGAGGGAAAAAACTGGATGGCTTCAATACAAACTGATTATATACATCCTTTATCGAAAGACAGTAAAATAGAAACCGGATTTAGGGGGATTATTCGAAATCAGGACTCTGATTTTAGTTTTTTTAATTTTAACAACACAACACAAATATGGGACAATAATGCTAATTACAGCAATCACTTTATTTATAGTGAACAGACATATGCATTATACGGAATTTATTCAAGAATGCTAGGATTATGGAGTTTACAGGCAGGATTAAGACTAGAACAGGCTATAGTTGATGGGCTGCTAAAAACCACTGATCAAAAAATTGACAAACAATATTTTAGTTATTTCCCTAGCTTGCACCTTAGAAGGAACTTCGAAAACAATCAAGCTATGCAAATAAGCTACAGTAAAAGGATAAATCGCCCACATCATAGAAATATGAACCCTTTTGTAAGATACAACAGTGAATATGATATTTCTTATGGAAATCCGGATCTTGACCCAGAATATATACATTCATTTGAGCTTGGTTATACAAAATTCTGGGAAACTACAACTCTAAATCCAAGCATCTTTTACAGAAATACACAAGGGATGGTTACTCAGTACAGAATACTGAATGAAGAAGGGGTTACAGTTACTACATTTGAAAATCTTAACAGAGGTATATCATACGGAATTGAGCTTGTTGCAACTCAAACAATTTTCAAACTTTGGAGGGTAAATGCCACCTTATCATACTTCAGAAATATTATTCAAGGAGGCGGCGCTCAAATGGACATTGAAAATGACAGTTATTCATATTCCGCAAGAGTTGTAAACAACATCAACCTTCCAAAAGGATGGAATATTCAAGTAAATGGTCATTACCGTTCACCGGTTGTAATGCTTCAAGGCGAGATGAAAGCCATGTATTCTGCAGATATAGGATTAAGGAAAAACTTCCTTAACAATAACGCAACAGTTACAATGCGCGTAAGTGACATTTTCAATACTCAGAAATTCTCAATGTATAATTATGGCGACTATTTTACGATGGAGTCTGAGAGAAAGAGAACAAGCCGAATGGTATTTGTAGGCTTCACATACAGAATAAATGATTACGACAGAAGAAGAGAGCGTTCACGCAGAGACTCAGAAGATAGCCGAGATAATGTAAATGACATGGACGACTTTTAGTCAAAAAATATCATAATCTATTCAGACTTCATAAAAATTATTAATTTTGTGACAAGGTTGTTATGTTCACGTAATAACAATAATACTTGACAGTGTTAACCACAAATCACAAAATATGATGAAGAGAGCCATAATATTGATCCTTATATTTGCTGGCATCAGTAATATAACATTCTCCCAAGATATTATTCTTAAGAAGGATGAAACCGAAATTAAAGCTAAAGTTTTAGAAATAACTCCCGAAGGGATTAAGTATAAGGATTTTGAATTTCAGGATGGTCCGACGAGAACTATCAGAATTTCTGAAGTATCTATGATTATCTATCAAAATGGACGCACAGAAAAATTTGAGTTAGCACCTAAAGAAACAGAACAAAAAGAAAAGGCTAAATTCAAAGCGAATTACTTCATGATTGGAGTTGGAGCCGGAAACGGATATGGAGGCTTTGGACTTAGACTACAATTCAGAGTTGGAGGTGTAGTAGGATTTGGGTTGCATGGTGGAATTGGATATACTCCTGGAATATTTACCCGATATGATGTTTGGGAAACTACTATATATAACGATCCTATACCACCTGAAAATTATATCAGACCTACAGTTGGGGTTAAATTCTTTCCTTTTAAGAATCTTTACTTAAATTATCAAATGGGGTTTCATGGTGATGGACGCCTAACAGGATCAGCATTAATTGGTGTTGATGCTAATTGGGGTGTAAAGATTGGCTCCGGTTTTAACATAGCATTGGGAATAACATTCCTTGATACTGCATATGGCGAAAATGGGATCTGGCCTGCCGGCGACATGGGATTTATTATCAGATTTTAACCTTATTTGAACTATTTATAGCCAAATAGTTTCTTTGTTTTTATAAATGCAGAAACATATTTAGGAACAATATCTTCCCACGATTTATCATTTTGTTTGATCTTTTGCAAAGCAAGATGAGAAAAGAATGGCAAGACTTCCTCTCGGTAATCAGGGATATCTATTATAAGCTGATTGTCTAGCAAATGCTTAAATAAGTATTGAATCTCATTATCAACTTGAAGATTATTCAGAGTCAAAATTTCATCTTTAGCATTTAACCTGGCCGGGTATAAGTATATCTTAAGGTTCTTTGTAAACAGCTTCCCAAAAGCTTCTATAATACCTCCTTTAAGATTTGAATAAAACCTTTTATCAATTACATTTTTAAATGTAAGAGCACCAATCACCATTCTGATATTTTCAATTTTAAACTTACAAAACCATTCAGAGAGTTTGTAAAATTCTCTAAAGTCTGAAACCATCACACTCTGACCCATTCCACAAAGGATATCAACCCTATCGAGAAAATCCCTCTCATCAAAACTTCCCTCCTCAAGCAAGTTATTCAAAGTCATTTCACACAGCACCAAAGTATTTGATTTATCAAACCCAACTTCCTTTTTAAATAATGCAAAACCTGCTTTTAGCATATCAAACCCAACATAAGTTATTGGTCGAAAGCTTCCCCTTAATATCATTATATTCTTCTTATAAAGCATATCAGAAGGCTGTTTAACATTTCCATATCTGTCGAACATAATAACATTAGTCATCCCATTTTTAACAAGCTGAACAGCCAAAAGTCTGTTATCAACGTAATCTAAGTCGGGGCCGCTCATTCTAACCATATCGATTTCAACTCTTTCTGCAGAAATATCTTGTAAGAGAGACTTTAAAAAGCTATTAGGATATTGATAATTATAAAAACAGGCGTAAATAAGATTTACACCCAACACCCCAAGAGTTTTTTGCTGAAGCAGACTATCATTTTCCAACAAATTTACATGTATAATAACGTCATTTGGTTTTTCATTCGGTTTAAGCTGAAACCTCACTCCTATCCATCCATGAGCTTCGTTATTTTTCTTAAAATTCAAAGTTGCGACTGTATTAGCAAATGAAAAGAATCTTGTTTTTTCATTTCTTTTCTTACCCAAAACCGAAATCAGGTCAGAATATTCCTTATCCAGCATTTGCATAAGCCTAGCTTCGCTTACATATCTGCCTGCAGAAGTTTTCCCATAAATAGTGTCACTAAACACCATATCATAAGCTGATATTGTTTTAGCAACAGTACCTGAAGCTCCACCTGATTGAAAAAAACACCTGGCAACTTCCTGTCCAGCCCCTATCTCAGCAAAAGAACCATATATACTTTCATCAAGATTAACAAAAAGTGCTTTACGGTTATAATCAATTTCTTCTTTTATAACATCAGTCGATTTCATATTTAAGATATAATTTGCTATGCGGATTTAAGTATTTAACAAATCAATTTAAATTTTGTTGCCATGATAAATTATTTAAACGTTTTAAACATTAAATAAACTCAAAAAAAATCGTCGACTAAATGCATATATTGTCAGATTATCATAAATTTGCTAAACAATTTTTTGAGTGAAAATAAATAATAACAACTAATTTAATGAAAATCACTATTGTAGGTACCGGTTACGTAGGGCTTGTTTCAGGAGCCTGTTTCGCTGAGGTTGGCGTTGATGTTACGTGTATAGATGTTGATAAGGAAAAAATTAACAACTTAAACAATGGTAAAATTCCAATATATGAACCAGGTTTAGACACACTAGTTATCCGAAATATAGAAAAAGGCCGATTGCACTTCTCAACAGAAATAAAAGATGCATTAAATGATTGCGAAGTAATTTTTATTGCTGTTGGAACACCTCCTGACGAAGATGGAAGTGCAGACCTTAAACATGTTATTTCGGTTGCAAGAGAAGCCGGTAAACACATTAATGATTATACCCTAATAGTAACAAAAAGTACTGTACCGGTTGGGACAGCAGAGAAAGTAAAAAATGCTGTCAAAGAAGAACTTAATAAAAGAAATGTTGATATTCCATTTGATATTGGATCAAATCCTGAATTTTTAAAAGAAGGTGCTGCAATCGAAGATTGCATGAGGCCTGCACGAATAATTGTCGGCGTAGAATCAGAAAGAGCTAAATCACTAATGCTTAAGCTTTACAAACCTTTTACTCTAAACGGGCATCCTATAATTTTCATGGATCTTCCATCTGCTGAAATGACAAAATATGCAGCAAATGCGATGTTGGCCACTAGAATTAGTTTTATGAACGAGATGGCTAATCTTTGTGAATTGCTTGGTGCCGACATTAATATGGTTAGAAAAGGGATTGGCAGCGACCCAAGAATAGGTAATAAATTCATTTATCCGGGTATTGGTTATGGAGGGTCTTGCTTCCCAAAAGATGTAAAAGCTCTTATTAAAACCGCAAATGAAAATAATTTCAACCTGAATATTATTCAAGCTGTAGAAGATGTGAATAATAGACAAAAAGCTGTTATGGTTGATAAAATAAAAAAACATTTCAATGGTAATTTGAAAGGGATTAAAGTTGCAATATGGGGTCTGGCATTTAAACCACAGACCGACGACATGAGGGAAGCTCCATCACTTGTTATCATTGAAAAGCTTTTAAATGAGGGATGTATTATATCCGCTCACGACCCAGAGGCTATGGATCAAACAAGGAAAATATTAGGAGATAAAATTGAATACGCTAAAGATAAAGAAGAAGCACTTGTTGATGCTGATTGTCTAGTGTTAGTAACAGAATGGAATGGATTCAGGCTGCCTAATTTCAATGTTGTGAAAAAGTTAATGAAGCAAGCAATAATATTTGATGGTAGAAATATTTATGATGCAGAGGAATTAAAAAATATTGGATTTCAATATTACTGCATAGGCGTTAACCATAGTTAACAATTTGTTGATGAAGAAAAAAATACTTGTAACAGGAGGAGCCGGATTTATTGGCTCACATTTGTGCGAAAAACTTCTCTCTATGGGGCACGAAGTTATTTGTCTTGATAACTTTTTCACAGGGCAAAAGGAAAATATTATTCACTTAATAGATAATCCATTTTTCGAACTAATACGCCATGATGTTACAATGCCTTTCTTCATTGAAGTTGATGAAATTTACAATCTGGCATGCCCGGCATCTCCTGTTCACTATCAGCATAATGCAATTAAAACAATAAAAACTTCCGTAATGGGTTCGGTAAATATGCTTGGACTTGCAAAAAGAATTAAAGCTAAAATACTACAGGCTTCAACTAGCGAAGTATATGGAATTCCTGATATTAGTCCGCAACCAGAATCATATTGGGGGAATGTAAATCCAATTGGCCCAAGATCATGTTATGATGAGGGCAAAAGATGCGCTGAATCTCTCTTTATAAATTATCATATACAGAATAACGTTAAAATTAAAATACTAAGGATATTCAACACCTACGGCCCCAGAATGCACCCAAACGATGGCAGGGTTGTTTCAAACTTTATTGTGCAGGCAATACAAAACAAAGACATAACTATATATGGAGACGGGTCGCAAACACGTAGTTTTTGTTTCGTAGACGACTTGGTAGATGGTATGATAAAGTTTATGGATACACCAAATGATGTAATAGGGCCGGCTAATATAGGAAACCCTGAAGAATACAGAATAATTGATCTCGCAAAAAAAATTATCGACATAACAAATTCAAGCTCCAAATTAGTTTATATGCCTCTTCCTCAAGATGATCCAAGCCAGAGGAAGCCAGATATAACATTAGTTAAACAGCTAATTCACTGGCAACCAACAACTAAACTAATAGACGGGCTAAATAAAACCATAAGTTATTTTCACAAAACCTTAAAAACCTAGATCATGAATATATTGGTAACAGGAAGTAATGGTCAACTTGGCTGCGAACTCCGCAAGCTTGAACCTGAATACAAAGCTTATAAATTTTTCTTTACAGATGTTAATGAATTAGACATTACTATTCCAGAGAAAGTTGAAAAATTTGTAAAGATGAATAAAATTGATTGTGTAATTAATTGTGCAGCATTTACAAATGTAGAAAACGCTGAAAATGAACGAAATGCTGCATCATTAATAAACACTACAGCAGTTAAAAATATTGCAGAAATCTGTGCAAAGGTAGATGCGTTGTTAATTCATTTTTCCACAGACTACGTGTTTGACGGTAAAAATCATAAACCATATTTTGAAGGAGATACTGCAAGTCCAAAAAATATCTATGGAAAAACAAAATTTGAAGGAGAAATAGAAATCCTCTTTAACGCCAAGCGAGCAATTATTATAAGAACCTCATGGTTATATAGTTCTTTTGGAAATAATTTTGTGAAAACGATTATTGATAAAGCACAGAATAATAAACTACTTGATGTAATATTTGACCAGATAGGCACTCCTACATACGCCAGAGATCTTGCAAAAACGGTGCTTCATATAATACCTAACACCAAGCCTAAAATGAGAACTGAAATATATAATTTCTCAAACGAAGGAGTTGCAAGCTGGTATGATTTTGCAAAAGCTATTGTTGAAATTAAAAAACTTAATTGCAATGTAGTTCCGGTTTTAACAAAAGATTTTCCTTCCAATGCTAGCAGACCACATTTTAGTGTTCTTAACAAATCAAGAATCAAAAAAGATTTTGAAATTACTATTCCCTATTGGAGAGATAGCCTTAAAGAATGCCTTGAATTGATGTAATGGTTGGCGTTTGTTTATTGTAAAATATATTTGGTAAAAAAAAGAGAGACGCAAATCGTTGCGTCTCTCTTTTTTAGTAGTTGGGTGGCTAATGGGATTCGAACCCACGACCCTCAGAACCACAATCTGATGCTCTAACCTACTGAGCTATAGCCACCGTTTGGGAGTGCAAATATAGAAATTTTTTTACTTCAGCTAAATATTATTTCGTTTTTTTTTAACATACGAATATATTGGTATTAGCGGTAGTTTTAGCAGTATCAATACAATATAGGGTAATTAAATTTAGTTATATTTGCGACGGAATTCAATTTGAATTATGGATTACACAAATCAAAACATACTTTTTATATCCAGCTGGTATCCAAGCAGAATTTTGCCAACAGATGGCAATTTTAATGAAAAATTTGCCGAAGCCTCAGCCCTATTTAATAATGTATCTGCAATTCATGTTATCGGCGATTCTGGCATTACCGCTCCCTATGAAATAGATCAATTTATAAAAGCAAATGTTAAAACTCAAATTTGGTATTTTAGAAAGAAAACAGGATCAAGTGTTTATTCTAAAATTATTAATGGCTATAGATATTTAAAATACTATTTTAAGGCATTTAAAAGACACAAAAAAATCTCAGGAAAACCAGACATCATTCATCTTAATGTTTTATTTCCCGCAGGGCTGATAGTACTGTTATTGAAATTGTTTTACAATGTAAAATATGTAATATCAGAACATTGGACTGGTTATTTACCATCAAATGAAATTAAGAGATCTGCATTGGTAAAATGGGCTAGCAAAAGGATAGCAAAAAATGCGAGTACAATTATGCCGGTTACAGAGAATTTGAAAGAGGCTATGCTTTGCAAAGGACTAAAAAACAAATACATAGTAGTTCCTAATGTGGTCGATATAAAATATTTTTTTCCAATAGAGAACAGGAAAAAAAGTGAAAAAAAAGTTATTCTTCATGTATCATCATTAAAAGATGACCATAAAAATGTTTCCGGAATTTTGAGAGTTATAAATGAATTAAAGAAAATTAGAAACGACTTTGAATTAAAAATTGTTGGCGATGGTGATCTTGAGCCTCATATTAAATATGCTGAAAAGCTTAGCTTAGATAGCGAAACTGTAAAATTCTATGGAACAATGACAACACAGGAAATAGCTGAAGTTATGCAATTATCAGATATCTTTCTTTTGTTTAGCAATTATGAAAACCTTCCTTGTGTTATAATTGAAGCTTTTGCAGCCGGAATCCCGGTTATTTCAACAGATGTAGGAGGAATCAGAGAACACCTAACAATAGACAAAGGAATTTTAATTGAACCAAAGGATGAGAAAACACTTATTGAATCACTAAATAAAACATTAGACAATTTAGACTATTACAATAAACAAGAGCTTCATAGGTATGCTGCCAATAACTTTAGTTATGAAAAGATAGGCAAGTCATTTACAGAAATTTATTCATCAGTTATTAAAAACCAGAGAATTGTTTAAAAATATTTCCACAACATTTGCGAGCAATTTTATTAATGCTTTGCTCAACCTCCTGATTGCTGTTGTTATATCCCAATTCCTAGGGGCGGAAGGCAAAGGAGAACAAAGCATTATAATAACAAATATTTCAATTATTCTGTTAATCAATAATATTATTGGCGGAGCAACAATTGTTTATCTTGTCCCGAGGTTCGACAATAAAAAAATACTACTTTTCTCTTATTTGTGGGCAATTGTAATATGCTCATTTACATTTATTGTTTCACTTGTTGTATCAGATATAAGTATTCAGTATCTAATTCATATATGTGTTTTAACGTTTATAAGCTCATTAGCAAGTGCAAATATGATGATTCTCTTAGGTAAAGAAAAGATTATTTCAAAAAATATAGTTACTATTATTCAAATTGCAATTACCGTAATATTTCTTCTGATATTTATGTTTGTTCTGAATATAAAAGATATCAAATCCTATATATATTCTCTATATATTGGCTGCAGTATGTCGCTAATATTCAGCATTATACTACTTGATAAACATTGGAATGCAGGTCAAAAAATAGATAATCAGGGCAAATCATTAATATCCAGCATGTTTAGGTTGGGATTTGTAAATCAATTATCCCATATAACGCAAATGATGAGTTTCAGGCTTAGTTTTTATTTATTGCTGATAATGATTAACAAAGATAGTGTTGGCATTTACTCTGTGGCAGTTGCAATAGTTGAATCAGTTTGGCTTATCACTAAAAGTATTGCAGTTGTTCAATACGCAAGAATTACTAACAGTACTGACGAAAATTACAATATTCAACTCACAGTAAATTTGCTTAAAACTTCACTGGTCATGTGTTTCATTATGATAATTGTTTTATCTGCATTACCGGTTTCATTTTTCCGTTTGATGTTTGGAGCCGAATTTGGGAATGTTAAATACCTGATATTGATTATGATACCCGGTGTATTCTTTTATAATTTCGCACTCATTTTGGGGCATTATTTTTCAGGGAAAGGCAAATACTACATTAATACAATTTCATCTGTAATTGGGCTGGCTGTGACAATTATTTTGTGTTTGATTTTAATTCCAAAATATGGTTATTATGGGACTGCAATTGCCGCATCAATTTCCTTTTTAACAACTGCATTTTATGTATTTCTCAAATTCAAAAAAACATCCGGATTTAAGACATCAAGCTTCTTTCCAAACAAAGAAGATATTAAAAACTATTATTCAACTATTTGGGAAATTATCTGTTCAAAAAGGAAATAAAACAGTAGTTTTTAAAGCTTAGATATTGTTAATTTCTACCCCATTTCACGAGCAATTCGTATAATGCTTCAAACTTAAATGGTTTAGCAATATAATCATTCATCCCCATAGATATAAACCTTTCGTGATCTCCTTCCATGGCATTTGCGCTAATTCCAATTATTGGCGGTATTTTAGAATATAGCTTTTTTAGATTTTGCATTGCCGTAATTCCATCCATTACAGGCATTTGAATATCCATTAGAATTATATCATAAATATCTTGTTTAAATACTGATATAGCCTCTTCCCCATTTGTTGCTTCATCTACCGAGCAACCTGCGTTTTCAAGCATCAGCCGAGCAACTTTACGATTCAGAGCTCTATCTTCAACAAGCAATACATTAAGCTTCAATTTAGGAGGATAAGAATTCTCGGAAATTTTTTCTTTAGTAATTGTTGTTCTGTCGTATCCTGCTTTGAAAGTGAAAGAAAATACACTGCCTTCTCCTAATTTGCTATTAACCTGAATATTACCACCCATTAGGCGCGTAAGTTCCTTGCATATCGCCAGACCTAAACCTGTTCCTTCAAATGGAATAGTATATGACGACTCTAGCTGCGTATATTTATTGAATATTTTGTTTTGATTTTTCTTCGTAATACCAACTCCGGTATCAGCGACTTCACATTGTATTGTTAAATAATCGTCAAACTTCTCCAGCGGCTTAAATGCAATGGCAACACTACCCTCATCAGTAAACTTGAAAGCATTAGAAAGAAGGTTATTAATAATTTGTCTTAAACGAGTTTCATCAACTAAGATATTTTCAGGGAGACTAGAGCATACATTGCAAATAAAATCAATAGATTTCACTTTTGCTTCCGACGAATATAGGTCTTTAAAATGACTACAAAGCTTTTGAAGGCTAACTTGCGTTGGCTTAAGTTCCATTTTTCCGGCCTCAATCTTACTTAAATCCAAAACATCGTTTATGATATTGAGAAGGTTTTCGCTACTAATTCTAATACTTTTAACAAATTCCGACTGTAAATCATCAAGATTGGTTCTCATCAGCAAGCTTAACATTCCCATAATTCCAGTCATAGGTGTACGAATTTCATGACTCATATTGGCAAGAAATTGTTGTTTAAGCGCTGCCGACTGTTTTGTAATTTCTATTTTTCTTTCGAGTTCTTCTGTTTTTCTTCTTTCAGAAATATCCTCAAAAAACATAACAATACGATTATTTGCAATAGAGAACACTTTAAGATTAAAATACAAAATGTCACTTTCTTGATGAAGTTCAATGTTTTCTATTTGTATTCTTTTCTTATTAATGAAGACATTTTCTATTATATCTTTCATCCCTTGATTATCGTAAAACGGGAGAATATCTTCAATTCTTTTTTGTTCTACCTTAGTTTTCTTTAAATTCAATATTTCCTTGGCTGCATTATTGCAGTTAATTAAAACAATTCCAGATTCATTTTCATTTTCAATCTTTTCAAAAATCATAAATCCAAGCTGCATAGTTTGCAGAATATCAGAGTAAACCCTTACAATCTCATTGTTCTTTCTCTTATTTGTAACATCAATAATAACGCCTCTTAGATTAGTAACATTTCCTTCACTAAATATAGGTTTTATATATATTTCAGCATAAAAATTCTTACCTGTCCTAGTTACCAACTTATATTCGTCACCTTGCTCAGGCTTTTGTTTGGAAAATAATTTTGTGAAATTAGATTTGACAAGTTGTAAGTATTCAGGAGCAATCATACTAAAAATGTTGATTCCTTTTGCCAAGCCTTCCTTTGAATATTCAAAAACCTGATATGCTTTGTCGTTTGCATACAAAATATTACCAGTGCCATCAATATCAAAAACTATCTCAGGGAAAGTATCAATAAAATCTCTAAATCTTTTTTCCTTTTCAAAAACACTATTTAGAAAAATATTTTTCTCAGCATCGCCTATAAAGAGATTATACTTTGCTGAAAGCCTAATAAATTTATCATACTCACCACTTGCAAGAGCCATAAAAACATCTCTTACCTTTTTTCTTGTCTGAGTTTTAATTAATATCCAACCGGCAAATATTACCAGAAATAACAAAACATGAATCAGTATTAGATAGAAACTAAACCCCATAGATAAATTATTACACTTAAGATTGCAAAAAAAATTAGTAGCCACTAAAAGCTAGTGACAAATATAAAGCATTTTTAATAATTCTTTGAGAATTTATTTTACAGTCCCTTCGAAATTTCTAATATAGTGATCAAGGTCTGGATTGTCGATATAGACATCATTTGCAAAAAACATGAGCATTGGCTCAAAAGATTCTGGAGGTCTATATCCGGGGATTGCCGTAATAAGGTTAAGCTCCTCATCAAAAAAAGCAAAAGAAGGATAGCTCATTTTTCCTTGGAGAATAGCAATGGCTAGATTATGCGAAGATCTTCTCTGGTCAGGATTTTCATTAATAAATTCAAATCCTCTGAAATTAATTGGCTCTTTTTGTTCTGCATTTAATTTGACAGGGTAATAATAATTATTAAGGATACTAACTATTACAGGATTTGAGAATGTAACCTGGTCCATTCTTTTGCAATATCCACACCAGTCGGTATAAATATCCACAAATATTTTCCTTGGTTCTGTTTCAACAAGCTTTAAAGCTTCTTCAAACGTATACCAATTTACTTGAGAATTTGAGACTTTTTCGTTTGCATCTGAATTTTGAACAAATCCCAACAGAACAAAAGAGATAACTGCAAAAAATTTAAAAATATTTGTACTCATAGCTTTTTCAAAAAACACTGACTTTAATATATAACTAACAAAAAACTTCAACTAATGTTGCATAATTCTAAACAAAAATAAGCAATATCATCTAACTTTGCGTTGAAAAAATATAAAAGTGTATTTTAAAAGAAAAAATAAATCAGGTATTTCCCCTGCAAAAATCAGTTGGAGAAAATTCAGAACTAGCAAAATCGCATTAGCAAGTTTAATATGGATTATGCTTAATATGGTGCTTGCTATTGCCGGATATTTGATTACACCTGACTCAACCCCATTTGCAAATAATCAGCAATTAGAAATCAGGACACACTATCCAGGGACAACAATAAACATGCTGTTGGTAAAAAAAAATCAGCCGGAAAAAAAGTGTTCATTCTTTGAGAAAATGCTTTACGGATGCGAAGCTTCGAGCACTTCATATCCATTTTCCACGTTTGAAATAAGTGAAAGCGAAGTAAACATACTTTCATACTCAGGAAGTCAGGACACCCCTGGACTAGAGAGAAGTTTTAATCTTGCTGATATTTTATTCGCAATAAACGTAGATTCTGCAGTATATTTAAAAAACGACTCATTGCATTTCACATCATATTCAGGCAATCACGTATCAGCCGCATTAATTGAGCTGCAAAATGAAATAAGAAAGAATCATATCGTTACAAAGAGTTATTTATTGGGTACCGATCAATTTGGTCGAGACCTATTAAGCCAGTTGATAATTGGGACGAGAGTGTCTTTGTCAGTAGGCTTAATTGCCGTTCTAATCTCTCTGCTAATAGGAGTAACACTAGGTAGCATTGGAGGTTTTTTCAGAGGTAGAATAGATGATTTTATTATATGGCTGATTAATATAATTTGGTCAGTTCCTACGCTGATACTTGTAATTGCAATTACATTCGCAATTGGCAAGGGATTTTGGCAAGTATTTATTGCTGTTGGACTAACAATGTGGGTAGATGTTGCAAGAGTTACTAGAGGCCAAATTATAAGCTTGCGCGAAAAGGAATTTGTAGAAGCAGCAAGAGCACTAGGAATAAACACTTATAGAATTATTACCAAACATATACTTCCA
Source organism: Bacteroidota bacterium (assembly GCA_018335675.1). Classification (GTDB taxonomy): domain Bacteria; phylum Bacteroidota; class Bacteroidia; order Bacteroidales; family UBA7960; genus PWND01. The sequence continues at coordinate 19,157 of JAGXRQ010000078.1, forward strand.
AATATATATGGCCCTCTGATAGTTATTTCAGCTGCCAATTTCGCTTCGGCAATATTAATTGAAGCAGGTTTAAGTTTTCTTGGGATGGGAGTTCAGCCACCAATCCCATCTTGGGGAAGTATGATTAAAGAAAATTATGGCTATATAATACTTGACAAGGCTTATCTAGCAATATTACCCGGATTAGCTATAATGCTTATGGTATTATCTTTTTTATTAGCTGGAAACAGTCTAAGGGATGCTTTGGATAAAACCAACTCTAATTAACTCTTAAAGCCGTAAAAGTTACATCATCTGTTTGTATGTCGTTATGCTTATGCCTAAAAAACATTTCTTTTATTAATTGCGTGGCCATATGGATACTATCATAACCATTCATCATTAAAAAGTCTTTTATCTTAGCATAACCTATCTTTTGCGATTTGTCATTCATCTGGTCTTGAAGTCCATCTGTGAATAAGTATGCATTAAACGGTTTTGTTAATAATAGATTTTGTTCCGTAAATGCAATATTGTTCTTTTTCAAGAAACTTCCTACCGAGAATTTATCTCCTAATAGTTCTATCGAATTGTTCTCGAAGCATATAATCATAGGTCTTTTTGCACTACAAAAAGACAGAGAATTAAAGTCTTTATCAAACCTGCAAATTGCAATATCTATGCTCTCCATTACTTTCAACTCAGATGAAACTGTTGCATCATTTACTGAGAAAATATTACAAAGCTTTGAGTGAAGTTTTTCCATAATAATTTTTGGAGAATTATTATGATCTTCACTAATAATCTGATTTAATAACACCATGCACATAACGGAAACAACGGCTCCCGGAACTCCATGTCCGGTGGCATCTGCAACTGCATAGTAATAAAACCCATTATATTCTTGACACCAAATAAAATCGCCACTTACAAGATTTTTAGATTGAGAGAATAAAGTAAAATCTGAAAATACACCTCTAAGATCGATTTCTGAAGCCATAATCGACTTTTGGATATTTTGCGCAAATAAGATGCTATCAGTTATTTGCAGATTTTGCGATTCAAGCTCTTTAAGAGTTGCTTCAAGTTCAATATTTGTTTTTTCAATCTCAAGCTTTTGTTTTTGAGCTTTTGATATCTGTTTAGATAATTCCTCATTAACAGTGTTAAGTTTATTTTTTTGCTCAATAAGCAGTTGCCTTTGAGACTCTATAATTGTATACCTCTTAATAAGTTCACTATTAGCTTTTTTCCTGTCAAAAAAAATTTTTGTAATAAAAATAATAAATCCCGCAAGTATAGTAGCAATTGAGAAAAGTATAGCATTTACTCTTATTGATTTTTGAATTTTGAAATTATTAATCTCGTTCTCATATAAAAGTATTTCTCTCTTCTGCCTTGATTCATTGATTTCAAAACGTTCTTCCAATTCTTTTATATGCATCGCAGAAGTCAATTTAAAAATTGAGTCTTGTAATAGTTTTATATCTTTTTTATAATTCAGAGCACTTTTATAATCACTAAATTCAAGTAATTAATGCAACTTTTTACGAGGATATAAAGTAAATAATATTTTTCAAGACAAAGGAGAAAGAAATTATCTTTCCCCTT
>JAGXRQ010000079.1 GCA_018335675.1 Bacteroidota bacterium
CTGCATTCTCTTTTTCTTTTTCAACATATCCTTGGTATTTCACTAAAATTTCAACACATTCCACAACGTCTTTATAATATTCCTTGTCTTTAATTTTCTCTGTATATTCATTAATTGAATTGCTAAATTCAATAATTTCATCCAGAAGCACCTGAGGTCTAAGCAATATATTATATATGCGAGTAGGTTGTTGAATTAAATTTGTTCCTTTTGCTTCGAGGTAATTATTAATTTCTTGGGGGAAAAAATTATTCTTTTTTATAACTTCATTAAATTGAGAAATCGCTTCCTCTTTATCATTTAGAGTACTTAACCTCTCGTCGGAAATCAATCCAATTTTATGTCCAATCGGCATTAGCCTACTATCGGCATTATCTTGTCTGAGGAGTATTCTAAATTCTGCTCGTGAAGTAAACATTCTATATGGTTCATTAGTGCCTTTTGTAACCAAATCGTCTATTAACACTCCTATATATGCCTCATCTCTTTGTAATATTAATGGCTCAATGTTGTTGATTTTTCTTTGAGCATTAATTCCGGCCATTAGTCCTTGTGCGGCTGCTTCTTCATATCCTGTAGTACCATTTACTTGACCAGCAAAAAATAATCCTTCAAATATTTTAGATTCAAGACTATAATTCAACTGAGTTGGCGGGAAAAAATCATATTCTACAGCATAACCCGGTCTTAATATTTGAGCGTTTTCAAATCCTGAAATACTTGTTAGTGCTTCAACCTGAATTTCAAGTGGCAAACTGGATGAAAAACCGTTAATGTAATAATCAATACTATTCCACCCTTCTGGTTCAATAAATAACTGATGCCTATCTTTGTCAGAAAACCTTTCTATTTTATCTTCAATGGAGGGGCAGTATCTTGGTCCACTACCTTGAATTCGTCCTTGAAATAAAGGAGAGTCTTTAAAACCCTTTCTCAATATTTCATGAATCTTATCATTAGTGTACGCTATATAACAACTTCTTTGTTTTATTAGTTTTGGAGTATTAGTATAAGAAAATTTACCCGGATTTTCATCACCCTTTTGTTCAATAAATTTTGTGAAATCGATTGTTCTTCCATCTACTCTTACAGGTGTTCCTGTTTTCAATCTATCAAAATCTATCCCGAAGGTTTTAATCTTTTCAGTTAACCCAATTACTCTATCCTCTCCTATTCTTCCTCCTGTATAATCATTCTGACCAATATATATTTTACCATTTAAAAAAGTTCCACTTGCAATAATTACAGCTTTTGCTTCGAAAGTAACTTTATTGAGAGTGTGTAACAAAATGTTTCCATTATTGTTCTTTTCTATATCAACAACACTGTCTTGCCAAAAAAATAAATTTTCAGTACTTTCAAGAATCTCTCTCCATTTTTGAGAAAACAACATTCTGTCACTTTGGGCGCGTGGACTCCACATTGCAGGTCCTTTTGATCGATTCAGCATTCTGAACTGAATCATAGTATGATCTGTAACTATTCCACTACATCCACCTAATGCATCTATTTCTCTAACAATTTGTCCTTTAGCAACACCACCCATTGCAGGATTGCAACTCATTTGGGCAATATTTTCACGAATCATTGTAATCATAAGAGTTTTTGAACCCAATCTAGCTGCAGCTGATGCAGCTTCACATCCGGCATGTCCTCCGCCAATTACAATTATATCAAAATATTTTCGCATTAAAATTACTTTATACTTTAAATCAACTTAAATCCACTTTTTAATCTAATTTTCCAGAATCGCTAAATATGTATCTTCTTTTTCCCTCATGAGCTGTTTTTGCTTAGGACTTTTATCATTATACCCTAAAACATGTAAAATTCCATGAATAATAACTCGATTTAGCTCCTTTTTAAAATCTACTGATACTTTTTTGCTATTATCATAAACTCTTTCAACACTAATAAACAAATCAGTACTTAAAACCCTGTTTTCCGAATAATCAAAAGTAATTATATCTGTATAATAATCGTGTTTCAGATAATTTTTGTTCATTTCCAGAAGATATTCATCAGAACAAAAAATAATATTTATAAAACCGAAAGTGGACCCTTCAGTTTCAATAACCTGCCGGATCCACTTTTTTAAAATAGTTTTAGAAAGTTTTATCTGTTTAATATCTTCGAAGAAAAAATTAATTTTTCCGGAAGTTTTATTCATGTGCTTTTATTTTCTTTATTACTTTTTCAAAATATTCATTAATTGATTTCTCTCTTTGAATGCTAGTATTATAATTGATACTGCTAATGTAAAATACCATAGTTATGGAGTTAGATTTTTCATCAATTTTTACTTCATCAGCTAACATTTTTATAATCATGTGTGATTCGGGAAACTCCTTATTGTCTAAGTTATCTACTGTGATATTATCCACATCCACTTTCTTAACATATACTTCGTTCTTTCCTGCAATTTGGAAAACCAATTTGTTTTTTTCAGACCAAAATTTAATCTCCACCTTTTTACTTTCCTCTTTCTCTTCCAGAAACACGAAAGCATTTTCAGAAGCTTCTAAAACAGTCATCATAATATTTCCAAAATAGGAATTGAAAATATTAAAATCATCACAGATCTCTTCAACAAATCTCTCGATGTTATGTATCCCGATTTCATTAACAGCTACTACAAGCTTTCTTTCCTTTTGAACCATGTTTATTCAGTATCAATATTTAAAAAATAATTTTCTATCAAGTTTCTATAATAAGTTTTAAACCCAGGGGGCAAACTTTTTAACATTTCGATTTCTCTGTTCCTTTTCCTATTATACTCAAAAATTTCTTCCGGGTTACTTATTTCATAATTTTTTGCTGTTGTACCTTTTCTTTTTTCTTCTTTTTCTCTTTCAATCTCAGCTTTCTCGTGTTCAAGTAATCGCGTAAGAATTCTCTCCTGTCTTAATATTGTTTGTCGGTTTATATTCTTTCTTACGATATCCATTTCAGTTCGTTCCATTTCTGATATAATATTATTTAAATCTTCATTACCTAATCCATCTTTACTAAATTGGTCGGCAATTTCCTTTAACATATTCCTTATAGCCTGCTGTTCTGCAGCCATTCTGGCGAGACTTTCACTCATAGACATTTTCCCTTCAGCGCTTTCACCGGGTTTAGAAGGCATTCCTTGTTGAAGCTGTTCAAGCATTTTATTCATTTGTTCTTGCATTTCACGAAGGTTTTGCATCGAAGGTTTATCGCCCTCTCCCATTTGTTTGCTAGGTTTTCCGTCGTCACCTTGTCCTGCCATTTGCGACATCATATTCTGTAAGCTTTCATTTAATAGCAACACCAGATTATTAATATGCATCATAGCAAACTGCTGTCTTGAATTAGCTGCATGGCGTCTGCGCTCAACCAGATCGTCAAGAGCCTTACTAACATTCATATTAATCTCTGCTATTTCTCGTGTAATGAAATCTTTAACCATAATCTGCCTTTTAGCAATAGCAACTAAAGAATCTTCAACAAACTTAAGATCCTCCATTATTTTTCTTTGTTGCTGAATAAAAACAATATATTTAGGATCATTATAATTTACATCCTTAATTTGCGCAATAAGATCTTCCTGGTTAAAACTAGTTTTCAGAAGATTCTCCATTAGTTGCCTTATAGCCCTGGCGTCTTCAGCCATTGAATCCATAAATAAATCGTCTTGCATCTTTTCAAGCATCTTCTTCATATTTTGAAGATTATTCTTGCTGTTTTTTTGATGTGGCTTAGCCCTATTGTTTTTGTTATTCTGAAGCTCTTTTAAAGCATCTTCAATATTTTTTTCAATCTCTTTTTGTATGTCTTTTGTATCGGCGGTTTCGTTAGGCTTAGATAATTGAGAATTCTTTTCTTCAAAATCTTTAAGTAAATCTTTCGCTCTTTCGAATAGCTCTTCTACTTCTTCTTGTTCTTTAACAACATCTTCAGAATTAGCATTGTTTGTGTTCTTATCTATTGCATCGTTTTGTTCTTCAAGCGCCCTTTCAACAGTATTAATAGACTCATTTAAAATTCTTTCCAACTCAAGCTGCTTATACAATTCAAGCATTCTGTCCAATTTTCTCTCCAAATCTTTCATCTCAAACTGCATTTGGTCAAGTTTTTCAAACAATTCTTCCTTTCCCAACTTTTCCATTTCTTCCTGAATCTTTTTAAATAACTCTTTCATTTCATCAGTCATGATTTCATTGAAAAGTCTTTGTAACTCATCATGCTTTTCTTTAATTTTCTGGTTCTCCTCTCCAAATTGGCTAGATTTCATTTCGTTCTGCTTACTAAGATCGCTAATGTCTTGAATCGCTTTTTCCAAAGCATCTTTTTTGTCAAGAATTTCTTTTAAAATGTTTTCTTGCTCCCAAGTAACTTTATCTGTTTCCAGCATAGACTTTTTTAAAGCATCAAGATCTTCGAATGCCTTCTTAACATCCAATTTATTCTCTTGTAAATCTTTCATAACCTGTTGATCGTTTGCTACTGTTTCTGCAAACATATCCTCATATGAAGGCAAATTAAATGTAAACAAGTTGCTTTTTGAACTCTTTGGGCCATTTATTCCATCGTTATCCCATACAATAAAAAAATATTCGACGATTTCTCCGGGTCTAATATCTATGTCGGATAATGAAAAATGATAATAAAAAGTTTGATTAGAAGAATTTGGGTCGAACTTAATGGGTTTTATGTTAAATGATTCATTATAATATTGATTATACTTAGGATTAAAGATTCTATACAAGAAATTCAAATTAGAGAATCCATAATCATCGTTAATAATACCACGAAAGAAAGTGTGAGATACTAATACCTGGTCTCTTTGCTCTTCTACTGATATTAAAGGAAAACGGTCTGGAATCATTTCTATATAAAAACCCAAAGAGTCGCCAAGTAGTTCCTCGCTACTGTAAGTCAATATGTTGTACTTAAATGATTCTTTAATAGTCTTTTCGAAATTATAAAGCCCTATTCTAACATTTTCAGCTTTATAACTATTGTCGTTAATATTTATAACAATATTATCAACAAATTCAGTGAAAAAATTCCATTTTATATTTGTTCCCTCAGGAATTCGAAGATTTCCGGCATTTAAAAATTGTTCATTGCTTTTACCGGTATATTTAGGATAATCAAGGGCGACAGAGAAGGATTTTATAACAGGTTTTACTTTAACATTAATAGTATAAGGACCAAAAATGTATCCGCCACCATTAAAATAAAATTCTGTATTTTTTGAAAGATTTCTAAACAGATAGGAAAAGCAGTTATTGGATTTTTTATCCATTCTAAAATTCCTGTTACCACTTTCGATAAACACATCTTGAGGAATTTTCGACCCTGATGTATTTATTTCAAGCAAAAAGCTTTCATTAATGTAGGTTTCAAGAGAAGAATTCTTAATGAAAATTTCAAACGGTGCCGGTTTACTGTATTTTATATCATAATATAATATCCTCTCGGCAGGATCTTTAAAAAGTGTGGGAGCATAATAAATACCAAAAGCCAAAAATAGAATAAGCAGTGAAACAATTGGAATAAAAGAATAATTCTTTTTTAGGTTGACAGCAGTATTAAACTGATAAAACAATAGTTTCTTGGATTTTTGTTCTATTCCGGCTATTACAATATCTGATTTTTGATTTTGAAGTATTTCATTAAGTTGTAGCGCATTAAGAATTTTATCATCAATCTCATTTTTAAAATGTTTTCCTAGAATATCAGCGGCTTCATAATAAGTTAGAGACCTTCTAATTTTGAATAATCCTAAAATAGGATTAATAATAAACTTTATGAGTATTATGAGGTTTATAATAATGAAAGAGAACAACAGAAAAGCTCTTACATATTTACTTAAGTATCCAAAATATTCAACAATACTGAAAAACAAATACAGTCCACCTACAAGTAAGACAAATAATATTAAGCCGTATATTATTTTATTATAATAATATCGTTTAATGAATTCTTCAAGTTTTCCTAAAAGTGTTCTATAGTTTTGCAACGTTTTATTGTTTATAATAAAACTCTTATCTTTATAGTATTATTATGTATTACAAAGATACTATCACACCCTATTAAAAATTCAAAAGTTTTCTAAATTAACATTATGTCAAAAAATAAAAAACAAATAAACAGCTACCTCATAGAAAAGATTTGTAATCTTTTCTCTCAAAACCATAAAGCTCAACTAAACTATAAGCAAATTGCTAAAGCATTAGGTGATTTTGGTATTGAAAACAAAAAATTCATACTTCCTGTGCTGTATAAATTGTGTTCACAACAAGTAATTATCGAAGTAACAAAAGGAAAATTTAAAATCAGTCCGAAATATGTTTCAAAACTCAAGGAAATGGCGCCTTTCATTATAGGCACTGTTGATATGAAACAAACAGGAAAAGCGTATATAATAAACGAAGATTTTCTTGAAGACATACTTATAAAACAAAACAATACCAAGAATGCTCTGCATAACGATAAAGTTAAAGTAAGACTATTTCCAAAAAGAAAACACCAGAAGCTGGAGGGAGAAATTATTGAGATTATAGAAAGAAAGAGCAAGAGTTATGTAGGTACATTTAAAACAAATAAAAATTTTGCATTTGTTCTGCCAGACATAAAATCTATGCCACAGGATATTTTTATAAGTAAAGATGACTTCAACAATGCAAAGGATGGACAAAAAGTAGTTGCCGAAATAACAGAATGGCCTGAGAATGCAAAAAATCCATTTGGAAGAATTACTAAAGTTCTAGGTGACCCGGGAGTTAATGAAGTGGAGATTAATGCAATCTTAGAGCAATATGGTTTACCCACTACATTTTCCTCTAAGATAGAAGATGAAGCTAAAAATCTCTCGGATATAATAGCTTCAGAAGAGATCAAAAAAAGAAAAGATTTTAGAAAAATAACAACTTTTACTATCGACCCTGTTGATGCAAAAGACTTTGATGATGCAATATCGCTTAAAGAGGATTCTAAGGGTAATTGGGAAATTGGAGTGCATATAGCAGATGTTTCTCATTACGTAATTTCAGACACATTACTTGATAAAGAAGCATATTCAAGAGCTACATCTATTTATTTAGTTGACCGTGTTATACCTATGCTTCCGGAAGTATTGTCTAATGGATTATGTTCATTAAGACCAAAAGAAGATAAGCTGACATTTTCTGTCGTTTTTACAATTAGTAAGAATTACAAAATTCTAAATTATTGGATTGGAAAAACCATTATAAATTCAGATAGAAGGTTTGCTTATGAAGAAGTTCAGGAAATCATCGATTCAGGAAAAGGAGATTTTAAAAATGAAATATTAGTATTAAATGATATAGCAAAACATATCAGAGAAAAAAGATTCAAAAACGGTTCAATCAGTTTTGAAAAAAAAGAGATTAAGTTCAGACTTGATAAAGACTCAAAGCCTATTGAAACATACGTTGTTGAGCATAATGATTCGCATAAACTTATCGAAGAATTTATGCTTTTAGCTAATAAAACTGTAGCTGAGTATATAGGAAAACCAGAAAATAATAAAACACCAAAAACATTTATTTATAGAATCCACGATATTCCAAATCCTGAAAAGCTTCAATCTTTCAAAGAATTTGTAGCAAAATTTGGTTATAATCTTAAAACTGACAAAAGATTAGATATTTCAAAGTCTTTAAATAATCTTCTTGAGGATATACAGGGAAAAGGAGAGGAAAATCTAATTTCTACTTTAGCCATTCGTACAATGGCAAAAGCAGAATATTCAGTTAATAATATTGGTCACTATGGTTTAGCTTTTGATTATTATTCACATTTTACGTCTCCAATAAGAAGGTACCCGGATTTAATGGCTCACAGATTGTTGTTTGCTTATCTTAATGGCTCTAATTCATTTCCTTCTGCTCAATTCGAGGAAAAGTGTAAGCATTCTTCTGATATGGAAAAACTAGCCCAGGAAGCAGAAAGAGACAGTATTTTTTATAAACAAATTGAATATTTAAGTAGTAAAGTTGGATTAGAATTCGAAGGAGTTATTTCTGGAGTAAGCAAATGGGGTATTTATATAGAATTGAAAGAAAGCAAATGCGAAGGAATAATAAAACTAAACGATCTTAATGATGATTTTTATTATTTAGATGAGGATAATTACCAAGTTATTGGTCACAACAAAAAAACTAGATATAAATTAGGTGATTCTATTAATATAATTATCAAAAAAGCAGATATCTACAATAAGGTTTTAGAGTTTGGACTGGTATAAAAAAAAAGAGGTACTATAAAGTACCTCTTTTTTTTTCTTATATTTTGACTAAATCAAATTCAATCTTCCGTATAATTCTTTCCTATAAAGACCACCAATAGGAAGAACTTTCATTTTACCTTCAATAACAAGGTCAGGATATTTAATACTGAAGATTTTGTTTAGATTAACAATAAAAGACCTATGAATTCTAACAAAATCTTTAGAAGGAAGAATTCTAACCATTTCTTTCATTGTTGTATGCGTAGTATAGCTGTTATCGTTTGTATTAATAACTACATAATCTTTAAGAGCTTCTACGTAAAAAATATCATCAAAGTTGATTTTATTTAATCTATAATCTGCTCTAACAAAGATACTATCCTTATTTTGTTTGTTTTCTATAATAGAATGGTATAGATCTCTTTCTTTTTTAACCTGCTCATCTTTTTCGTGTTTGAAAATAGCAAGCTCGATAGTTGTTTGAAGTTCTTTTTCTTTAAAAGGCTTAATTATATAACCATATGGCTCAATAATTTTAGCTTTCTGAATTGTATTTTCATCAGCGTAAGCCGTAAGGAAAATTACAGGTAATCCGAATCTTTCCTTAATAATATTAGCTGCTTCAATGCCTGACATTTTGTCTTTAAGCATAATATCCATTAATACCAGGTCAGGTTTTTCAGATTCAATCTCTTCAATAGCTTTTTGTCCAGAACTAACAGTACCAGTTACAGTATATCCTAGATTTTTTAAACTTCCCATAATATCTTTTGCCACAATGCTTTCATCTTCTACGATGAGAATTTTTATTTTGCCCATTTTTGTTTGATTTTAAGTTTAAGTATATTTTTTCTAATTATTAGCTATTATAAGACTCTCAAAATTACAAAATTATATTTTCCAACCAAATTTACTAAAAAATTATTATTTAATTTTAAAAGTTCTAATTTTTTTATATTATATGTATTTTTTTTTCGATTATAGATGCTTTTTTTCTGCTTTTAAAAATTAAACAAAATAAATATTATACAGTACCCAGCTTATATTTAAAGAAAATTTATAATATCAACTTACAAAATTGTTAATAACTCTGTTAAAAACCTAATTTTTTACTTATTTCTAGCATTTTTTCAATAGGTTTTCGTGCTTTAATTATTAAATCTTCATTAATCAGTATTTCATTTACTTCATATTCCAAACAGTTACTAATTTTTTCTAGCGTATTCATTTTCATATAAGGGCAATCATTACATAAACAGTTTTCTTCGCTAGGTACAACGATAAATTTTTTATCCGGAGAATATTTTTGCATTTGATGTATTATACCAGTTTCTGTAGCAACAATGAATTCTTTACCTTGATTTGATATAGTATAATTAAGCAGTGCTGTTGTTGAACCAATATAATCAGCTAATTCTAAAATATGAGCTTTACATTCAGGATGAGCTATAAGTTGAGCATTTGGATATTCATTTTTTAATTTTATAACTCTTTCAACTTTAAGAATATCATGAACTTCACAGGTTGCATCCCATAATAACATTTCTCTTCCAGTAATACTATTTATATAACTTCCAAGATTTTTATCCGGAGCAAATATCAATTTTTCATTTTTGGCAAAACTTTCTACTATACCAACAGCATTGCTAGATGTACAAATAACATCAGAAACAGCTTTAATCTCTGATGAGCAATTTATGTATGTTATCACTTTATGATCTGGATATTTATTTCTGAATTTTATGAAATCTTCTGTAGGACATAAAGAAACTAATGAACAGCCAGCTTCCATATCCGGTATAAAAACTCTTTTTTCAGGTGATAAAATTTTAGCAGTTTCAGCCATAAAATGAACGCCACAAAATACAATTACATCGGCATTTGTTTTTTTTGCTTGTTGAGATAAACCCAAACTATCTCCAATAAAATCAGCAATATCTTGTATTTCAGGTATCTGATAATAATGAGCAAGAATTATAGCATTTTTTTCTTTTTTAAGCTTAAGTATGTTATTAACAATTTTTTCTTTTTCCATTAAAAACAAAATATTTTATAAATAATAAATCCGTTGTTTATGTTGGTGTTAATTCTGTTGGCAAAATAAAGTAAAAAGGTTTGATTATTTAAGTTTTCACAATTAATTAACAACTTATGAAACATAATATTTTTTGTAAATGGCTAAAAAACAGACGTTTTTTATAAATATTAACAAGTTGTTAATTTAACATTTAACTGATAAATACTGCATTGCTAACAGCTGAAATTTTTGTAAAAATTGTTGAATATTTGTTTGTAAAAAATGATAACTGCAGCTAAAGATTTTTTCAAATATTAAAGATTTTTTTTAAGCAGAGAGGTTTTTGAAATGTCAAATTAAATTTATAAAAGTTTATCAACACAACAATACAACATTATTAACAACTGCTTGTTCAAAACTGTTATAATAAATTTCTAACTTTGCTCAAAAAGCTAATTTACAAAAAATGGTAGAAAAAATCAAGAATATTTGTGTAGGTTCAGATCATGCCGGATTTGAGTTAAAAGAAGTCATAATTCAAAAACTAAAATCCAAAGGCATGATAGTAAAGGATTTTGGAACTAATTCTCCAGACAGTGTAGATTATCCTGATTTTGTGCACCCTCTGGCAGAAGCTGTTGAAAGTGGTGAATTCAAATTTGGTATAATTACTTGTGGCAGTGGCAATGGAGTGAATATGGTAGCCAATAAATACAATGGTATAAGAAGCGCCTTGTGTTGGAATTCTGAAATAGCAGAACTTGCGCGCCTGCATAATGACGCCAATATTGTTGCCATTCCTGCAAGGTTTATTTCAGAAGATGAAGCTTTGAAAATTGTAGATATCTTTTTAAATACCGAATTTGAAGGAGGAAGACATCAAAAGAGGGTTGATAAAATAAGTAAAACCATATAATTAGACTTTGATGCAGGAGGTATACGAAAAATTTCTATCAGAGAGTGAGTCAAAGGCTTTCAATTTAGCCCACAGAAAAACTATTGCTTTCAATATTTCAAGATATGATGCTTCAGTAAAAAAGGGTAAACTTCAGTATTCAAATCTAGATTTAGCCAAGAAACGAGCAGGTATTATTAAGCATAAAGTATTAGAAAACCTTGAGAATTATCTCAAAGAATTTGACCTGAATATTTCTTCCAGAGGAGTTAAAGTTATTTGGGCTCTAGATGCAATAGAAGCTAGAAAAGCAGTTGTTGAAATATTGGAAAAACATCATGTAAAGCTGGTTGTAAAATCCAAATCGATGATTACGGAAGAGATAGGTCTTGTAGAATGTTTAGAGAAAAATGGTATAGAGGCAATCGAAACAGATTTAGGCGAATATATTGTTCAAATTTCCAACGATAGGCCATATCATATTGTTACCCCCGTAATGCACCGTAGTGCAAAAGATGTTGCTGAAATATTTAATCAGAAATTTGGATTGCCAATAGATAGCACACCTGAAGAAATTACAGCGTTTGTCAGAGAAAAACTTAGAGATAAATTTTTAAAAGCAGGAGCCGGAATCAGTGGCGCCAATTTTATAATTGCCGACCCGGGGGCTGTCGGACTTACGGAAAATGAAGGAAATGGCGTGATGTCAACAACATTCCCTGAAGTTCATATTGCCATAGCCGGTATTGAAAAAATGATTCCAACATTAAACGACCTTGATCTTTTTTGGCCGCTTCTTTCAACTCACGGGACTGGACAAAAAGTTACAGCATATAATTCTATATTTACCGGACCACGTCAGAAGGGTGAAGCCAACGGACCACGATTTATGTACGTGATATTGCTTGACAACGGCAGATCAAATGTATTAGCCCAGATACCCCAAAGACGTGCATTATCATGCATAAGATGCGGTGCTTGCCTAAATGGTTGTCCGATTTACAGAAACATAGGCGGCCATGCTTATGGAACGGTTTATTCCGGTCCAATAGGATCTGTTATTACACCTCATTTGCAGGGCATGGAAATTTATAAACATTTAAGCTATGCTTCGTCATTGTGCGGCAAATGCTCAGAAGTATGCCCTGTTGGAATAGACCTACATTCTCAGCTTCTAAACAACAGAAATTATTCTGTTGTAAATAATCTTGTTCCTTCTATTGAAAAACGAGGAATGAAAATTTGGAAAATAGCTATGAAAAATCGCTGGATGCTGGATTTACCTCCATCCAATGTCAAAAATTTCTTTGTCAAAAAGCTTTTTGGAAAAACCTGGGGAAAGAGAAGAACTTTGCCGGTTGTGTCTAAAAAGACATTCGGAAAGTTGTGGAAAGAATTAAGTGAGAAGTGAAAAGTTAAAAACTAAAAGTTATAAGCCGAGTATTATCATTTCATCAGCTTCAGGGGGCTGAGGGGGGTAAAGCAGTGCAAAGGAAAGAGAACAAAGAGGGGTGGTTCTGGCACTTGAAACCACGACAATGAGAATACGTCATCTCGACCAAAGCGAAGGGAGAGATTCCGTTGATTAGCGCTCATTTGCGGTATATCGAACGTAAGTGAGATATCCCGCGCAATTTCTTACAACTCCCTTAACAATATCTTTTCAGAATAGAATCCACTGAACCAATGTAACCACCTCCAAACAAGTTCACATGCACCATTAGAGGGTAAAGATTTGCAATATCAATAGCTTCTTGCCAGTTTTTTTCAAGTGGATATTCTGCATTATAATAAGCATAAAAACTTTCAGAAAATCCTCCAAACAACTTAGACATTGCAATATCCATTAATCTGTGTCCGTAATATACAGCAGGATCGTAAATACATGCCTTACCATGAGAGCCTGTCATGAAATTTCCACTCCATAGATCGCCATGGAGTAGGGAAGGGGGTTCTGTTGGGAAAAACCCGGAAAGTTTATTATATATTTTTTCAAATCGACTTTTTGTTTCCCGCCCAAGTTTTCCGTTGTCTGCAGCAAGTTTTATCTGTTTCCCCAGTCTCTGTTCAATAAAGAAATCTATCCAACTTTGCTTAAAATCGTTACACTGATGTAAGCTTCCGATATAATTATTATGATCCAAGCCAAAGTTTAAGGAGGTTTGCTTATGAAGTTTGGCCAAGCTTTTCCCAAAGTCTTCCCAAAAATTTCCTATGTTTTGTTGAGATTCAATATACTCGAGCAAAAGCCATGATATTTGTCCTTCAGTTCCAACTCCAATAACTTCCGGTATCTGAAGAATTCCGGCAGATTTAAGCAGATTTAATCCTTTGGCTTCTGCTTCAAACATATTTGGATAGCGCTTAGCTATGTTCCACTTTAGAAAAAACTTACCTTCATTAGTATTAATTATTGCCGAATCGTTTATACAACCACCGGAGGCATAGCTTGAATTAATAACATGTATTTCTTTACTGTAGGTTTCTGAAAGAAATTTGCCAATAGAATAGCCTAGTTCTGAGGATATCATATATGAAGATTTGATTGAAGTTAAAATAATGTTTGTAAAATTAAGAAAACTGTTAATTTTGCAGAACAAAAAAAGGGGAATTAGCTCAGTTGGCTAGAGCGCTTGGCTGGCAGCCAAGAGGTCATCGGTTCGAATCCGTTATTCTCCACAATATGCAGAGACGCCACGCATGGCGTCTCTACGGAATAAATTTTTTATTTAAAAAACAACAGATAAGTTCCCGCCACTAAAATTACAGCAACAACGAAATATCTTACGAACCCTGCGCCTTTTTTAATAGCCATATGGCTTGCAATATAAGCTCCGCCGGAATTTCCGACCGCCAGAATTAATCCGGCAACCAAATCGATTTTGCCGGAAATTATAAACACTCCGAGTGCAAAAGGAGTAAATATCAAGTTTATAAAGACTTTTAGCGCATTTGCTTTTACAAGGTCGTATCCGGCATTCATAACCAGTGCCGATAATAGAAATATTCCAACACCTGCTTGTATAAAACCGCCATAAACTCCTACCAGAAAAAAAACGGTAATTCTCAATGGGTAGTTAATTTTTGCAAGGCTTAAATCTTTACCGTTGAGCCATCTGTTGGAATTGAAAAACATGGGAATAAGCATAATAAACATAACTACGGCAACAACTATTTCAACAGCCCTTGACGGAAGTTCCAAAACAATAAAAGCACCTGCTACACTCCCCAATATTGTAGGTAATGCCAGATAAAAACCAGTTTTTATATCGAGCATTTTTTTTCGGTAAAAAGTAGCACTGCTGACAATATTCTGAAATAAAATGCCAATACGGTTTGTTCCATTGGCAACATGTGGGTCGAGTCCGATAAACATTAATGCAGGCAAACTTATCAAAGAGCCGCTACCTGCCAAAGTGTTAATAAATCCGCAAACCACACCTACTACTAGAATAAGCAAAATATTTTCTATGCTCATAGAGTCACACTTTTTATATATGGCAAAAATAGGAAATAAAGCTGTAAGTCGGCAGTCGGCAGTTAATAGCCATCAGAGAAAAAGTTTTTTTAACAAAAACTGTTGATTGCCGACTGCCGACTGTTGACTAAAAACACTATATTTATACCCCAAAAAGACGGTATGCTTATAATAGGAATAGCCGGTGGTTCTGGTTGCGGTAAATCCACCGTTGTGAAAAAAATTATAAAAAGGCTTTCAAAAGACAGCGTTTGTGTTATTTCACAAGACTCATACTATAAAGACCTCGGTCATTTGTCTGCCGAAGAAAAGCTTAAAATAAACTTTGACCATCCTTCTGCGATTGAGTTTAGCTTGCTGGAAAAGCATCTTAAAATTCTTAAAGAAGGTAAGCCAATTGAAATGCCGATATATTCATATGTTACATGCGGCAGAGCTAAAGAAACCATTACCGTTAATCCCTGTAACGTAATTATTGTTGAAGGCATTCTTATTCTAAACAAGTCTAAGCTGAGAGAATTGATGGATATGAAAATTTTTGTTGATGCTGATGCCGACGAAAGACTTATGAGAATTATTTACCGCGATATTGAAGAAAGAGGCAGAACATTTATAGAAGTGCTTGAACATTACGAAAAATATGTAAAACCAATGCACCTACAATTTATTGAGCCTACAAAAAGATATGCAGAATTAATTATACCACAAGGTGGAGATAATCTTGTGGCTATTGATATTATAACTTCTATGATAAAATTGAAGCAAAAAGAAAAACTACCCGAGCAAGCAGTTTAAAATAATATGATTAAATACAACTTTCATTCTCACTCAGAGTTTTGCGATGGAAAAGAAAAACTCGAAGACTATATAAATGCGGCAATTAGCAAAGGTTTTAAAGCTTTTGGCTTTTCTCCTCACTCTCCTCTTCCTTTTGAAAATGAATGGAGTATAAAAGAAGAAAATTTAGATTCATATATTAAAACAGCTCAAGAATTAAAGAATAAGTACAAAGGCAAAATCGACATTTATACAGGAATAGAGCTGGATTATATTCCAGGATATTCTGATGATTTTGAAAAAATTACTAAGAACGGGAGATTTGATTATAGAATAGGATCCGTTCATCTTGTAAGGATTAAAAACAGCCCAGAAACCTGGTTTATTGATGGCAAAGAAGAGTTTTTTTTCACAGGCATTGATAAACATTTTGGAGGAGATGTAAAGAAGGCGGTTGAGGCTTTTTATATGCAGACCATAGAAATGCTTCAAACACAGAAATTCGATATTATAGGGCATTTCGATAAGGTAAAAATGCATAATAAAGAAAGGCTTTTTTCAACAAAAGAAAACTGGTATAAAAACCTTGTAAATATTACCCTTCAAGAGATAAAAAAACAAAACCGAATAGTTGAGCTCAACACAAGAGGTGTATATACCGGCAAATCCAATGAGTATTTTCCTTCTGAAGAAATTCTTTATGAATGTAAAAAACTGGAGATTCCACTTATGATAAGCACCGACTCTCATATGCCGGAGCAGATAGATAATCATTTTGCCGAAGCCTATTATATGTTGAAAAACATAGGCTTTACAAAAGTTGTTACTCCTTTTTTTGAAGCGGAATTGTAAGACAACTCTCGAGAGATAATTAACCCTTAAGTCCCCGTATATGTCGATTTAGGGGGACAATAGCTTTTCAGAGAGCACTTAATTATGGGTATTTCCTTATTTGAAGCGCTGGGTGTGTTTTGTTTTAAATTTCGTGCAAATTTGCAATCAACCATATTAAAATTTACTTTTTAGATTTGGTTCTTTTTAATCATTTACCTGCAGTTATGTGATTCAAGGCAAACCTTATCCTTTTTTTAAAACCTTAGTAGTAAAAACATAAACCCTTAACCAGCAACCTTATTAGCTTATTAAAGAAGCTTTTCATCAGATATATTGGGTGCATGGAAATAAGAAAGTGTAAATGATCAAGTAATAAGTTTTAAAGAAAAAAAACATCATCAAAAACGTCAATTTGATTACTTTTGCACTTTAACGGAAGTATCTTATGAGCGAAAACATCAAGCACGAATGTGGCATAGTATTGCTAAGGCTGCTGAAACCAATCGAATACTACCTTTTCAAATACGGCACTGCACTTTACGGGTTAGACAAAATGTATCTGTTGATGGAAAAACAACACAACAGAGGGCAAGATGGTGCCGGAATCGGATGTATAAAATTCGACATGGATCCGGGAAGCCGCTACATGCGCAGAATTAGAAGCAACTCAGCCAATCCGTTGAAAGATATTTTCGGACAGATTCATACCAAATTAGCTGCCGTTAAAAAAGAAAACCCTGAGCGCCTTAATGACTCAAATTGGCTTAAAAAACACATCGAACTTGTAGGAGAGCTTTACGTAGGGCATCTCAGATATGGAACCTTTGGCAGAAACAGCGTTGAATATTGTCATCCTTTCCTTAGAGAAAACAACTGGATGTCGAAAAACCTCATGATAGCAGGCAACTTCAATCTTACAAACGTTGATGAATTATTTGAAAGCCTTGTTAATATTGGTCAACATCCTAATGAAACCTCTGATACTGTTACTATTCTTGAAAGAATGGGGCATTTTCTTGATGATGAGAACGAAGATTTATATAGAAAATATAAAGCGCAGGGCTATACAAAAAAAGATATTTCTCCTCTAATAACAAAACACATCGACATAAAAAATATTCTCACAAATTCTTGTAAAACATGGGATGGTGGATATGTAGTTGCAGGCCTTATGGGGCATGGCGATTCTTTTGTGATGAGAGATTCTTCAGGAATTAGGCCGGCGTTTTATTATCACGACGACGAAATTGTAATTGCCACCTCAGAAAGGCCGGCAATTATGACAGCCTTGAATGTGAATTTTGAAGATATTAAAGAACTTGACCCGGGTCATGCACTTATAGTTAAGAAAGACGGAGATATTATTGTTGTGCAATGCTCAAAGCCAGCAACTAAGAGATCCTGTAGTTTTGAGAGAATATATTTCTCAAGAGGTACAGATGCAGAAATTTATCAGGAAAGAAAAAAGCTTGGAAAATTATTGGTGCCTGCTACATTGAAAACCATAAATTTCGACCTTGAAAACACAATTTTTTCTTACATACCCAATACTGCTATAGCGGCTTTTAAAGGCATGGTTGAAGGTTTGAACGACTTTTGTGATGAAATTAAAAAAGATAGAATTCTTGAGTTGGGAAGCAAGGTAACAGAAGAAAATCTTAAAAACATATTAAACATTAAACCCAGAGTCGATCAGGTTGCGGTTAAAGACGCTAAGCTTAGAACATTCATTACTGATGATGCCGCCAGAGACGACTTGGTTACACACGTATATGATGTTACTTATGGATTGGTTAGAAACGGCATAGACAATCTCGTTGTAATTGATGACAGTATTGTAAGAGGTACAACCTTGAAGCAAAGTATTATAAGAATGTTGGACAGGCTCAATCCTAAAAAGATTGTTGTTGTAAGCTCTGCACCCCAGATAAGATATCCCGATTGCTATGGTATTGATATGACTAAGCTTTCGGATTTTATCGCCTTCCGTGCAACTATAGAACTGCTAAAAGAAACACATCAGTCGCACATTATAAACGAAGTTTATAAAAAGTGCAAAGAACAAGAGTTTGCTCCTAAAGAGGAAGTGATAAACCATGTTAAGGCTATATATAAACCATTCAAGCCCGAACAGATTTCTGCCAAAGTATCGCAATTACTACATGCGAACGACGTAAGAGCTGAAGTAAATATTGTTTACCAAACAATTGAAGATTTACACACAGCATGTCCGGGTAATACCGGCGACTGGTATTTTACCGGCGATTATCCAACGCCCGGAGGAAACAAGGTAGCCAACAAATCGTTTATAAATTATATAGAAGGCAAAAACGAAAGGGCATATTAACTTTGCCTTTTTAAAAGCGAAGCCCGATGTCTAAATACATTCAAAATCTTATACTTAGAGGAGAACATCAGCAACAGGATTTTAAATTTCAGGTTAATGATGCCAGAAAAATTGCCCGAACTCTGGTGGCTTTTGCCAATACCGATGGCGGTAAATTACTAATTGGGGTTAAGGATAATGGCGTAATTGCCGGTGTTCGCACCGAGGAAGAATACCACATGATTGAATCAGCCGCAGAGCTTTATTGTAAACCCGAAATAGATTTTGCTTTCAGATCGTGGAATATTGACGGAAAGAAAATTCTTGAAATAGATGTTCCTAAAGCCAATGTTAGACCATTTTATGCTCTTTCAGAAGATGATAGATGGATGGCTTATGTCAGGGTTAAAGATGAAAATATATTGGCAGCCCCTGTGCAGCTTAAATATTGGAAAAGGTTGCAACAACCACAAGGAACAATTATTAAGTACTCTCAGAATGAAGAAATTCTACTAAAATTTCTAAGTGAAAACCCTAGTATCACTATAGACAAATATTGTCATTTTGCAGGCATTCCCAAATATCTTGCTGAAAACACAATTGTAAACCTTATGGTAGCCGGATTAGTTGAAATGACACAAGATGAGCACAATCTTTGGTTTAGGTCTTCTTGTTTAAATGAATAATGCAAAAGCCTTAAAACAGTGATTTAAACGCCCCTTTAATTCTACACTAGCAATTTCTGACTATTTTTTTTCCGCTTTTCAGAAATTTTTATTATCTTTTCAGGCTATTTCAGTAATTATTAGCATTTTAATACGGAATATTACTAATAAAAACTTGTATTATGGTAAGAAAGATTTACAGTCTAATTCTAATTAATGTAATCGGGTTTTTCCCATTATTTGTTTCTGCCTCTCAAGATAGTCTTGATTTCAGAAAGTATGAAAAAACAAAGCAAACATTGCAAAACAACCGACCTGATTTTTCAAACGGCATAAAGAGAGAAAGTTTAAAAAAACTCGATGTTAATTTTGAAAATGAAAATGTTTTGGAATTAAACAATTTGTCAGGGAAGATAAATCATCAAAATGTTGAAAAAACGTCACCGCCTTTTGCGGAGTTTTCATCTAATCAAACGGTAGTTATTGGCTCAGCGAAAGTTAAATTTACCGACCTTTCATCTAACCGACCTACTCAATGGCAGTGGACTTTCCCCGGTGGCATTCCATCAAGCTCCACAGAAGAGCATCCGGAGGTAGTATATCTTACTCCGGGAACGTATAATGTTTCGCTAACTGTTACAAATGCCTTTGGAAGCAATTCACAAACAAAAACCGGATATATTCAGGTTCAGGCTTTAAACCCGGGTGCTTATAATGATAATGTTACAATAGGAACAGGCACAAACACTCAAGTGTGGCCATTGGGCTGGACTCAAACTCAAAGATTTATCAGAAGTGCTGCTGTATATACTGCTGCTGAAATCGGACAAGCCGGAGTTATTGAAAGGCTGGCTTGGTACACTAATACAGCACAAGGAAGCAGATATGGAAAAATCTATCTAAAGCATGTATCATATGCAGCTTTTTCATCTACCAGCACTTGGGAAAATATTACCGAAGGTGCAGTAGCAGTTTGGGAAGGCAATTTTACAAATGCAGCAGGCTGGAGATTGTTTGATTTGAGCACAAAATTTTCATATAATGGATCTAGCAATTTACTGGTACTTGTTGAGGTTGATGGTCCTTGGACAAACAATAACAGCGCCACAAGATACACAGCTAAAACAAACTCACACCAGATTTGGTCAAGTGGGGGAGAAGCGGGCTCACCGCCAACAGGAAACGGAACATTATCGGCCAACAGACCTAACATTAACCTGGGATTTAATGTCAAGAAGTCGGCCCCTGTTGCAGAGTTTCTAACTCCCGCGTATTTTGACGGATTTGAAAATCACATTGATTTTGCTTTGTCTTTTTATCCTTGGGCTATGGTAGATGGCGACGGTTCTGCCACGTATTCTATTGCAAACACGTTTTTTCCAAATAATGGATATACAGGCTCGTTTATTTTGTTTAATCCCTCTAATGCATCTCCGCCACTTGGAGGAGCGTGGGCCCCAAAAAGCGGCAATAAATACGCAGCTTGTTTTGCGGCAATAAATTTCCCTAACAACGACTGGTTAATTTCGCCACGAGTTCAGCTTGGTAGTAATTCTTCTTTAACATTTTGGGCAAAATCCATAACAGATGCTTATGGCCTTGAAAGATTCAAGGTTGGAATTTCAACAACAGGAACAAATCCTGGCGATTTTACCTTTATTTCAACTAATCCATATGTTGAGGCTCCAACAACATGGACAAAATATAATTATAATCTTTCTGCCTATAACGGACAAGCTGTATATATTGCTATTCAGTGTGTTTCAAATGATGCTTTTGCCTTTTTTGTGGATGATTTTATAATTCATTCTAGCGGTGCAACCGTAAACCTTTTCGAAGGTGATTACGGTTATTTTGTTGATATGTCTGCCGGCAATCCGGATGTGTGGGCTTGGAATATGCCCGGTGGAAGTCCGGGGTATGCTCTTGAACAGCATCCGCAAATGCAATACAATGTTGCAGGCACATACAATGTTTCTCTAACTGCCGCAAACATAGGAGGTAATAATACGCTTACGAAAAATGCTTTTGTAAATGTGACAGGAAGAGCGCCAATAGCTGATTTTTATGCTTCTGAGTATAATGGATTTACAAATGATTATTTTGAACCTTTTATTCCCAAAGGTGGGTATGTGAATTTTCAGGATGCCAGCGAAAGAGTTCCTACCGCATGGAGTTGGAATTTTAACGGAGGTGTTCCGTCAACTTCAAGTGTTAAAAATCCGAATGGCATCACCTACGGCAATCAGGGGCGATATGATGTTGTATTAAACATTTCCAATAATTTCGGATCAGATGCTGTTATGGCTGAAAGATACGTTAATGTTGGCTGCTGTGATTATATAACCAACATTCTTCCCTTAGATGCCCTTACTTATTATGGACTGGCTGTTCAAGGGTATTTGCCCGGCCATAATGAGTACGGAATGACAGCATATGCTGAGAAATTCTCAACTACAGCTTCAGGAAAAATTAATAGTGTTGATTTACTTGTCATCTTTGCTGAAGGACCATCTAGTGTTACTATTTCTGTTTGGAATGAAATAGGAGATCTTCCGGGAACTTTGCTTGGCTCCAAAACAATACCTATGAGTGGCTTTACTCCCATGGCGTGGAATACAATAGATTTTGACACGCCGATAAATGTATCTGGTAATTTTTATATAGGATACCAAATTAATTATGGAACGCCTCACAATTACAATAATCACATGTTTCTTGTAGCAATGATGCAAGATAGGGGGCCTGATGCACCTGAAAGTATGTACACTGTTTATGGGGGCAATTGGTATAATGTTGATTGGCTTTTTGATGGATTAGCTTCAGCGTTGGCAATAATTCCTCATTTTTGTTATGAAGGAGCAGAAGTGCTTAATTATAATATAAGTGCATCTGCAGGAACAAATGGTTCAATAAATCCCAGTGGAAATGTTTCAGTTATAGAAGGAGGAAATCAAAGTTTTAGCATTAATCCGAACTTTGGATATCATATTAATGATGTTAAGGTTAATAACTTAAGTGTAGGACCTGTCTCCTCATATCAGTTTTCACAGGTTTGGGCAAATCACACTATTAATGCAACATTTGCAATTAATGTTTATGAAATAAGATCCATCCCCGGACCAAATGGTACAATCAACCCAAGTGGAAATATTAATGTTACTCACGGCAACAACCAAAGCTTTACAATAATTCCTGACGAAGGTTATAGAATTTTGAATGTGGTTGTAAATGGGTCAAGCATTGGCACACCATCATCTTATACATTTACCAATGTTCAGCAAAACCATTCTCTTGAAGTAGTGTTTGCAATAAAAACATACACAATTAATGTAACATCAGGACCAAATGGAGGAATAATGCCGGACGGAGTAGTTGAAGTTAATCATGGATCTAGTCCTACATTTTATATGCAGGCAAATTCGGGTTATTATGTTGGAAATGTTTTTGTAAATGGTGCTAGCGTGGGAGCTGTTTCAAATTATAAATTTAATAATGTAACATCTAACCATAATCTTCATGCAATCTTTACCAATGTTAATAACCTCGGAGATGTTAACGGTGATGGTTTTATTAATGTTTTGGATATTGTTTTAATGGTTCAACAAATTAACGACTATTCTCCGGCTGGATTTTTAGCTAATAATGCAGATTTAAATACTGATGGACTAATAAACATCGCCGACTTAACATTGTTAATTACTTCAGTTATTAATCAGTAACTTTGCACAAGCATTTGTAAAACAAAGTACGTCTTAATTATATAAAAATCATGACCATGAAATCAATGGGTAAACTATTATTAATAGGGTTAGCAATAATGTTGATGGCGTCTTTTTCTTTAAAAAGCCAGTCAGTAATCAAAATTAGTCAAAGCACCATAAGTCTTATTAGCGCAGGCAATCTAACAGCCTTGCATTTTGAAGTAACGACTAAAGACGTTGATAAAATTACCGCAAAAATGCTTATTCCGGGATATCAACTTGTATGCAATCCCAAAGAAACCAAATTAAGCTGCATAGTTTATAGCATGGAATTAACTCCTTTTCCTGCAGGGGATACTGAAATAATAAAACTTGAAGGCATCTCCGACGACAATGAATTCATTTGGGAAAAAGCCGAGGCCTCTGATGTTAACCATAAAACAGTGTTTTTGGAAACGGTTGTGGAGTAGGTATAGAGGTATAGGGTATAGGGGTATAGGGGATCTTGCGCCTTTTGCGAGGAATTTTTAATTGTTTCGCAGAGACCAAATAAATTGGCAAAACTCTTCAATTTACACCCTCTATTAACTAATTATCACATTGTTATTCTAATTTAAGTTGTAATTTTGCGGCAAATTTTTGCCAGATTTTTGTTTTATATTAAAGTCAGGCTATCAAAAAGCTGTTTAAATTTTCACTATATGGATAAATCAAAAAAATTGTTTGAGGAATTTCCTCCTGTTTCTACTCCGCAGTGGGAAGAACAAATAATGCAAGACCTTAAGGGAGCAGATTACGAAAAGAAACTAATCTGGAAAACCACAGAAGGCTTGAAAGTAAAGCCGTATTATCGTTCAGAAGATCTTGAACAACTTGCGCACATGCAATGTGTCCCCGGAAAATCTCCTTTTGCAAGAGGAAACAAGACGAATGATAATGATTGGGAAATTCGTCAGGATTTTGAGGAAGCGGATGTTGCTAAGGCAAACGCGATGGCTGTTAATTCATTAAAAAAGGGAGCTTGCTCTGTAGGATTTAATGCCGAAAACATTACCTCTGCCGAAAGCCTTAAAAAAGCCTTGAAAGACATTAACATTTCTGAAAACCCGGTTCACTTCTTTCACTCAAAAAACTATTCTAATCTTCTGGAATTATTAACTCAGGAAAGTTCAGATAAAAATGCGCTTGGCTCATTCAACTTTGATCCTCTTGGGTATTTTCTTCTGTATAACAAGTTCTATCAAGGATTTGACAAAAACATTGAAGATACTATAAGTCTTATTAAAACAGCAAAAGAGAAATTCCCCAAATTCCATGTTATAAATATCAATGGACAGAATTTTCACAACGCCGGCGCTGTTGTAGTGCAGGAACTAGCATTTACTCTGGCTCAGGCTAATGAATACCTTGCAGCTCTCACTGAAAAAGGCCTTTCTGTTGATGATATAACTCCAAGAATGAGGTTTACAATAGCAATAGGCTCTAACTATTTCCTTGAAATTGCAAAAATTCGCGCTCTAAGAATACTGTGGGGTAAAATAGTTGAGCAATATAAGCCTTCTGATGAGAACTCTCAAAAAGCATTTATACACGGAGAATGTTCAACATGGAACAAAACTATTTACGATCCTTATGTAAATATGCTTAGGACTACAACTGAAGCAATGTCGGCGGCTATTGGCGGAATAGACAGCTTTACTGTTACGCCGTTTGATGAAACATTTAAGAAATCCGACGATTTTTCATACAGAATTGCCCGCAATCAGCAAATAATCCTCAAGGAAGAAGCATACTTTAACAAAGTTGTTGACCCATCTGCAGGCTCATACTATATTGAAAACCTTACAGAAATGATAGCTGAGGCTACGTGGAAACTATTTGTTGAGGTAGAAACCCAGGGAGGATTTATTAAATCTGTTGAAAGTGGTTTTATCAAGAATGAAATTGAAAAAACATGCCAGCAGAGAGATATTGATATTGCAATGCGTAAGCAAGCTTTTGTTGGAACCAACATCTATCCTAATACATTAGAAAAAATGATTGATAAGCTTCAGCCGACAGCAAAACTTTCAGCTCTTGGCGGATTGAGGCAATATAGAGGTACTCAGGCTTTTGAAGCATTGAGGCTTGCGGTAGAAAATCATGCTAAGGAAGGATTTAAAATTCCTTCAGTATTTTTGTTTACCTATGGTAATCCTGCAATGCGCAAAGCAAGAGCAGGTTTTGCATCAGGATTTTTCGGTGTTGTTGCCTATGATATAATAGACAACAATGGTTTTAAAACAATAGAAGAAGGCGTGAAAGCCGCTATCGAATCAAAATCGGAAATAGTAGTATTATGCAGCAGCGACGAAGAATACGCTGAAATGGCTGCCGCCGCAACTATGATTAAAGAAAAAGCACCTAACACAAAAATTTTGGTTGCAGGTAACCCAACCGAAATTATTGACCAGTTAAAAACAGCCGGCGTTGACGGTTTTATCCATATGAAAACAAACGTATTGGACGCGTTAACCAATTATAATGAAAAATTTGGAATATAAATACGGATAGGGACAA
>JAGXRQ010000080.1 GCA_018335675.1 Bacteroidota bacterium
CTGTAATACAAAGAATGGCACAAACTAAAAAAGCGTTTTCGGTGGTAGCTTCCTTAGTAAGGATACATCTGATAAGCTTGTTGGATGTGTTTGAATTACTAAGAAGCACGAACCGATATTATTTAAAACGAACAGGCTCTCCTCCAATAAATTTGCAGTATAACCTGCAATTTATATAGGGGGTGGCTTTTAAAAATAAAATCATAATGCCTGTTTATCTGGTAGTTACGTTTGAAAAAGAGTAAAATTACTTTTTAGTCGGATAATAGTGTAATAAAATGAAAAAAATTCTAATTATTTATTATTCTCAAACCGGACAATTAAAGCAAATTACTGATTCAATATTTGAAAACTTTCAAGGTGAAAGTATTGAATTAGATTATTACGAAATAAAACCACTTAGAGATTTTCCTTTCCCTTGGCCTTCAGATGAGTTTTTTGATACAATGCCGGAATCGGTCAAAGGCATTCCAATGAAGCTGTTTCTGGATGATTTTAACCCCGAAAAAGATTATGACCTTGTTGTAATTGCTTATCAAGTCTGGTATTTGAGTTTATCTATCCCTGTAAATTCGTTTTTGCTATCTGAAAAGGCCAGAAAATTTTTAAAAGGCAAAAATGTTCTGACAATCTTGGGAGTTAGAAATATGTGGGTTTATGCTCACGAAACAATGAAATCATATTTAAAGGAATACGGCGCCAATCACATTGGTAACATTGTTCTAATTGACAAAACCAACAATCTTGTTTCAGTGGCAACTATAATCAAATGGTTGATGTATGGCAAAAAAGGGCCATATAGATTATTGCCGGAAGCCGGTGTTTCAAAAAAAGATATTCAGGAGTCATCAAAACTTGCCAATCCTATAAAAAGTGCCTTAACTTCTGATAATTATACAAATCTTCAAAACGACTTACTAAAACTAAATGCTGTTCCTGTATGTTATCACGTTATGAAAATTGAAAAAAATGCTTTGCGAATATTTCATAAGTTTGCTTCTGGCATTTTGAAGAAAGGACAGGCAGGAGACAAAAAACGAATTTTCAGAGTAAGGTTTTTTAAATACTACCTGTTGCTTGCAATATATTTGCTATTCCCTATTGCTTCTTTAGTATTTATGATAAAAAAAGCATTATTTCCTAAGACTGCCAAAAAGGACATAAACTATTTTCAAGGAGTTTAAGTTTATTTTTTTATTTTTGCACACGGAAAAAAAGCCATATATTGCCTCAATAGATTTTATGAATACAAGAGAAGTTTACATTACGAAGATTTCAAAATTCTTACCCAATAATCCTGTCAGTAATGACGATATGGAAGATTATCTTGGGCTTGTTAAAGGTTCAAAATCTCGTTCTAAAAACCTTATTCTAAGAAACAACGGTATTAAGACCAGATACTACGCCCTTGACAAAAATGGAAATTCTACTCATACGAATGCAGAAATAGCAGCGGAAGCAGTAAAAGGGCTTTTTACAAATGGCTTTCAAAAAGAAGATATTCAACTTCTCACATGCGGCACAGGTTCTCCCGACCAAATGGTACCATCTCATGCTTCAATGATACAAGGCGCACTTAAATGTAATCCTATTGAGGTTTTGACTGCAGGCGGCACATGTAATTCCGGAATGCTTGCCTTAAAGTACTCTTATATGTCGATATTGACAGGAATGGTTAGCAATTCTGTATGTGTAGGTTCGGAAAAAACCTCTGCATGGCTTAGATCTGAAAACTTTGAAGAAGAAGCCGAACATCTTGAAAAACTTGGAGCAAATCCATATATAGCATTTGAAAGAGAATTTTTACGATGGATGCTTTCAGATGGAGCCTCAGCGGTTTTACTAAATGATACTCCTAACAAAGATGGCATTTCTTTAAGAATAGACTGGATTGAAAATAAATCTTATGCCAACGAGCTTAAAACCTGCATGTATGCCGGTGGAATCAAAAACCAAAGCGGTGAATTAATTCCATGGAGAGAGATTCCACAAAAAGAACAGCAGGAAAAATCAGTATTTGCTTTACAGCAAGATACTAAAGAACTAGAGCACACTATTACAAAATACGGCGGAATATTTCTTTCTGAAGTTTGCAAGAAATATAACTTCAAACCTTCAGATATAGATTTTTTCCTTCCACATATGTCGTCTGAGTTTTTTAGAAAAAAAATCATTGAAGATTCTAATAAGCAAGGTCTTCCGATAGCTGATGAGAAGTGGTTTACAAACCTTCATAAAGTTGGAAATGTTGGAGCTGCGTCGGCTTTCTTAATGCTTGAGGAACTTTTTAATGAAGGTAGGTTTAAAAAAGGTCAGAAAATTTTAATCATGGTTCCTGAAAGTGCCCGTTTTTCATACACTTATACTTTTCTAACTGTTGTTTAATATGGAAAAAGACAAAGTACCACAAGATGATGAAAACTTACTGGAAGGCAAAACCAGAGAGTTGCAATACGCGGTTGACGAGGATGGTAAATATGTCGCAGTTAAGAGTGTAGGCTGGGAACCAAAAAACATCGTTCTACAACAAGAATGGGAACTCATCAATGAAAAAGTACAACATGCTAAATCTCTTGTTGAGAAAGACAAATACAGTCCGCTTTATTATCACATGAAAAAAGGACTGATGTCTTCTTGGGTGTTGGCGAAGTATGCCGAAATTTCATGGTTTAAAGTTATCAGGCACCTTAAACCAAAAGGATACAGCAAATTAAATGATGATCAGATAAGGAAGTACAAGTATGCCTTCAACATGAAGGATAGCGATGATTTATCTAAGATGGATTAATGTATGAGAATAGAATTCAATCATAAAATGTCGGCTCACTGCGAAAATGGAGTTATATCCAATTTGCTAGAATTTCATGGTATAAAGCTAAGTGAGGCAATGGTTTTTGGCATTGGATCAGGGATTTATTTTTCTCATCTTACAATGTTCAAACTGAATGGGCTTCCCGTTACATCTTTCCGCCCATGGCCGGGTGCAATTTTTCGCAGAGCTGCTAAAGCGTTAGATCTCAGCATAAAAAGAAGAAAATTCCGCAATAAAGAAAAAGCCATGAATGCTCTTGATGCAAATCTTGAAAAAGGCATCCCAACAGGAATGGCAGTCGGAGTTTTTCATCTTACATATTTCCCTGCGCCTTACAGATTCCATTTCAATGCACATAATATCGTTTGTGTGGGTAAAGAAAACGGGCATTATATTATTAGCGACCCCACAATGGAAGATTTTGAGATGCTATCTTATGATGACCTCAAGAGAGTAAGATATGCGCAAGGCTTGCAGGCTCCAAAAGGTAAGATGTATTATATAACTAACGTTGGCAATATTGACATTAACAAAGCAATAATTAAAGGCATTAAAAGAACAGTGCTGGAAATGATTAAGCTTCCCGGACCTATAATCGGAACCAGAGGAATGAGATTTCTTGCCAGAAGAATAAAAAAATATCCTCTTAAATATGATGCCCGAAAAGCAGCCCGACATCTTGGTCAAATTGTGAGAATGCAGGAAGAAATTGGAACAGGCGGCGCCGGATTTAGATTCTTATACGCTGCATTTTTGCAAGAAGCCGGAGAAAGACTAAACCTTCCCGAGCTAAGCGAACAATCAAAAAAAATGACGGCTGTTGGCGATATGTGGCGTGAATTTGCTGTTCAAGCCGGCAGAATCGTCAAAAACAGAAACGACAAAGAAAGCTTTGATACAATCTCTCAACTCCTGCTGAATATTGCAGATGAGGAAGAGAAGATATATAAGGATTTAGATAGGATTGTAAAGGGTATAAGGAAATAAGGGTATAAGGGAAATAAGGGTGGAATACAATACCTGACACCCGATACCCGATACCCGATACCTGATACCCGATACCTTATACCCTATACCTGCGACTAAAACAATACAAATTGAAAGAAAAAAAACGATTAATTAACCGCATAGAAGTGCCAATCCGTTTCAGTGAAGTGGATTCGATGAAAATCGTATGGCATGGTAATTACATCAAATACTTCGAAGACGGCAGAGAGGCTTTCGGAAAACAATACGATATAGGATACCTTGATATCTATGCAAAAGGTTTTAAGGTTCCTCTTGTGAAAATTGATTGTAATTTCAAAAAGTTTGTAAAGTACGGCGACACTCTGATTGTTGAAACCGAATTTATAAACACAATGGCAGCAAAGATTATTTATCATTTCAGGCTTTATAATAAAGAGAATAATGAACTTGTTGCTGATGGTGAAAGTATTCAGGTTTTTCTTGACGAAAACAACGAACTAATTCTGACAGTGCCCAAGTTTTTTGACGAATGGAAAAAACAACAAGGTTTGATTTAAAATAATGAAAAAGCTTATAACAAATATAATCTCTGATAACGTTATCTCTGCTTTGGGTTTCGGTTCGGATTCAAATTTCTCCGAACTTAAAGCCAACAAATCAGGAGTTAAAACATATACCCTGCCTAATCTTGACAACATATCTCTTCCTTTAGGAAGAATCAATGATGCGCTTTTCTCTGCTGCTGAAAAAACAATTAAGGATTTTGATAAATACACTAGGTTTGAAAAATTGATGATTTTTTCAATTGAAGAGGCTTTAAGCAAAACATCAATAAATCCTTCTTCAAAAGATACCCTAATCATCATTTCTACTACTAAAGGAAATGTTGACCTTATTCACGACAAATCTCAAAGAAATAAACTTTCTCTTTGGTATTCCGCAGAACAGATAGCAAACTATTTTCATGCAGCCAATAAACCGGTAATTGTTTGCAACGCCTGTATTTCAGGAGTACTTGCAATAACATATGCTCATAGGCTTTTATCTAACAATACTTTCAAACATGCAATTGTTGTTGGTGCCGATGTTTTATCTGATTTTGTAATTAGCGGTTTTAATTCCTTTAAATCATTAAGCCCTGGAATCTGCAAACCTTTTGATGCAGAAAGAGATGGTTTAAATATTGGCGAAGGAGCTGCAACAATTATCCTTAGTAATGAAATTACGGGGGAGTTTTCCATTACATCCGGAGCTTCAGCAAACGATGCAAATCATATCAGCGGGCCATCACGAACAGGCGAGGGATTGTATCAGTCAATTATTCATACAATTTCTGATAATGATAAATTTGACTACATTTCAGCTCACGGAACCGCAACCCCTTACAACGACGATATGGAGTCAATAGCTCTTTCAAGAGCAGGACTGAGCCAAATTCCTGTTAATAGTTACAAAGCCTATATCGGACACACTTTGGGTGCTGCCGGCATTGTAGAAACTGTATTTTCTCTAATGAGCATGAAAAATAATATGCTTGTAAAATCACTTGGATGCGAAAATCAAGGAGTTGCTGAAAAATTGAACGTTATAACTGAAAATAAAACAGTTATAATAAATAAGATATTAAAAATGGCTTCGGGATTTGGAGGCTGTAATGCGACAATGATAGTAAAAAGACAAGTATAGCTAATGGCCTCCTACCAACTCCCCTTTAGGGGACAGGTGGGTGAAAACTAAAAAGGTACTAGGTGTCAGGTATTAGGTATCAGATAATTGAAAACTAATAAGTAAATGAATAATTGGAGTATTATAAATAACGTTGTTTTGAGCAATGGGAAAGTTCATATTAATAATGAACTAAAACACTCCATTGAAGGTGATTTTGCTACTGTATCAAAAGAACTTCTCAATACATATAGCAAGGGTTATGGCAAGTTCTTTAAGATGGACAAACTTTCCAAGCTTGGATTCATAGCATCTGAAATACTTCTGCACAATAATCCAATCCCCGAAGAAGATAATAACGAAGTAGCATTTTTAATTGGAAATTCTGAAGCTACAACTTATACTGACATCAAATATCACGAATCTATTGCAAACATTCCCAGCCCCGCTGTATTTGTTTATACCTTACCCAATATACTAATCGGCGAAATTTGCCTGAAGAATTGCTTTAGAGGTGAAAATTTATTTTATATAAGTCAGGATTTCAATATTGATGAATTCTGGATGCATATAACAACTCTTCTAAACAGCTCTTCTTCAAAGCATATCATTGCAGGATGGGTTAATTTTATCAACGATGAAGAGTACCTATCAAAT
This sequence comes from Bacteroidota bacterium, assembly GCA_018335675.1. Taxonomy (GTDB): domain Bacteria; phylum Bacteroidota; class Bacteroidia; order Bacteroidales; family UBA7960; genus PWND01. The sequence continues at coordinate 6,104 of JAGXRQ010000080.1, forward strand.
ATTTACTTATTTTCGCAAGGTAAAAATCAATTACAGTTAACAAAAGAAAACATACAGAGTACATTTATTGTACAATAAAATTTATTACAAAATGGAAGAACTAATCCCAAAACTAAAACAGCAAATCATAGAGCAACTTAACCTGGAAGATATGACTCCGGATGATATTGATGAGAAAGCTCCTCTTTTTAATGAAGGACTAGGGTTAGACTCAATTGATGCTCTTGAACTGATTGTTTTGTTAGAAAGAGAGTATGGAATTAAAATGGAAAATCCTCAAGACGGTAAAAAAGTTTTTTATTCTGTTGAAACTCTGGCGCAATTCATTTTAGAAAACAAAAAATAAGAATGCAATTCGATAAAGATAAAAAAGTCTTTGTAACCGGTATTGGAATTATATCCGCTATTGGAACTAATGCCAAGGAAACCCTTAGTTCCCTTGAACATAAAAAACATGGCATCTCTCAAATTAGCCATATCAAAACCATTCATAAGGATGAACTAAAGGTGGGAGAGATAAAACTAACCAATGCTGAAATCAAAGAAAGATTAAACTTACAGGGAGACAACACCTACCCAAGAACAACTCTGCTTGCTATTCATGCTGCTAAAGAAGCTTATGAAGATGCCGGATTAAAGAGAAATGACGGTTTCAAAACAGGGGTAATTCTTGGCACCACCGTTGGAGGAATGGATAAAAGTGAAGTTGTCTACAAAAACATTGGTGAAGACCTTAGCTTTATTGATTCTCACCATTGCGGATACACTACTGAAAGAGTTGCCGATTTTTTAGGAGCTCATGACTTTGTATCATCACTTAGTACTGCTTGTAGTAGTGGGGTAAATGCTATTCTTTTGGGTGCCAGATTAATAAAACATGGAATTCTTGACAGAGCAATAGTTGGTGGCACTGACGCTTTATCAAAATTTACCATTAATGGATTCCGTACTTTAATGATTTTGCACACTGAACACTCCTGCCCTTTCGATAAAAATCGCAAAGGACTAAATCTTGGTGAGGGCGCAGGAATAATAGTTCTTGAAAGTGAAAAATCATTGAACGGCAAAAAAGTATATTGTGAATTAACCGGTTACGCCAATAATAATGATGCTTTTCATCAAACGGCATCTTCCCCTGACGGTTTAGGTCCATACCTTTCCATGAAAAACGCACTGGAAATGAGTGGTTTAAAACCATGTGAGATTGATTACATAAACGTTCATGGCACAGGAACCGACAATAACGACGTTACAGAAGGCTTGGCAATGATAAAACTGTTTGACGGAAAAGTTCCGAAATTTAGCTCTACCAAAGCTTTTACCGGACACGCATTAGGCGGTGCCGGCGGAATTGAGTCGGTTTTCTCTATTCTCGCAATTGAACATGATATGATTTTTCCTAACCTGAATTTCAAGGAAGCTATTCCGGAAATCAATCTTATTCCTGTTACTGAAACTATAAAAAATGCCGGAGTTAAAAATGTAATGACAAATTCATTCGGTTTTGGCGGTAATGATTCTACATTAATATTTTCGAAAGTTTAAAGACTATGTATATAAACGCTGCTATTGCTATATCTCCACAAGATACTTTTCTTAAAGATCAGATTGCTGATGAAGTTATTGAGCATAATGGAATAATGAAAACCATATTACCCGATTTCAAAGAGTATTTCAAGCCAATTGACCTGAGAAGGATGAGTCGTATAATTAAATCGGGTACTACAACAGCTTTGGAATGTCTTAAAGAAGCAGGAATTGAAAAACCTGATGCTATAATTACAGGTACTGGATTAGGTTGCCTTGAAGATACTGAGTCTTTTCTTAATAAAATGATTGACAATAATGAAGGACTTCTAACTCCAACTGCTTTCATTCAGTCAACGCACAACACTATAGGCGGACATGTTGCTCTTACTGTTCAATGCAATGAGTATAACGTTGCTTATGTTCACAAAACTATTTCTTTCGAAACTGCCCTCTTAGATGCAGTTTTAATGCTGGGTGAAGGTAAAGCTGAAAACATTCTTGTTGGGGGCATAGACGAAATGACGCAGGAAAATTATGAGCTTAAAAAAAGAGTTAACCTTTGGAAAAAAGAACCATTTAGCAACTTAAACACCTACAAATCAGATTCTGAAGGATGTATCCCAGGAGAAGGAGCTACTTTTTTTAATGTAACCAAAACAAGAAAAGCTAACTCTTATGCTGAAATAAAAATGGTTGAGTTAGTTCATAAATATGAAAATATTGATGACTTTAAAAAGCTTATTGAAAACAGAATAAATAATTCGGGAATTACCATCAATGATATAGATCTAGTATTGTTTGGCTATAACGGAGATGATAATGGAGATGCATACTACGACCTCTTAAAGGATTCAATATTTTCTAAGTCCGGACATGCTTACTACAAGCATCTTTGCGGAGAATACGACACTGCTCCTGCTTTTGCTCTGTGGCTTGCCGTCAAAATATTTAAAACAGGCAAAGCCCCTGACAATATATTCATTAAAAAACCTGAGGGTGAAATAAAAAATATCCTGATTTATAATCAGGATATTAATAAAAACCATGCTTTTATGCTCTTATCAAAATAAAAGAGACTGTATAATTTAGGGATTAGAAAAGGAGTCAATTTTTCTATGTGGCCATACGGTACATAAAGAGTTAGTACCTATTCCCTGTAAAATATATACAGTCTCTTATTCTTTCTAGCTTTTTAAAAAGCCAGCAAAATATAATCTAAGTTTATTTCTTTTCTCTTCTGAAGCTCATAAACCAATCGTAACTATAAACATCCTCATCAGGTCTTTCAACACGATCTTTAGCTACACCACATGATCCGGGAGGCGGGATAATAACATCTTCACCCGGCTGCCAGTTTGCAGGCGTTGCAATCTGTTCTTTATCCGCTTTTTGTAATGCAATTATCAATCTCTTTATTTCATCCATATTTCTACCTACACTTAAAGGATAGTATAATACAGCCCGAACTTTAGATTCAGGGTCAACAATAAAAACAGCCCTTACTGCCTGAGTTGTAGAAGCATTTGGTTGTACCATTCCATATTTCTTTGATACATCCATTTTAAGGTCTTCAATCACAGGGAAGTTTACCTCAACATTCTTCATACCCCTAAACTCAATTTTTTCCTTTATTGTTCTTAGCCACCCAATGTGGGCATAAATGCTATCTATTGATAAACCAATTAATTCAGTATTAATCTGTCTGAATTCATCCTGCATAGAAGCAAATGTCATAAATTCTGTAGTACACACGGGTGTAAAGTCTGCAGGGTGACTAAATAATATAGCCCATCTTCCTTTATAATCCTCCGGAAAATTAACCGGACCCATAGTAGTTTTTGCCCTGAATGAAGGTGCCATATCACCAATCAATGGCATTCTTGTAAATTCTTGATTTGTTTGTTCCATTTTTATTTAAAGTTTATATGATTGATTTTTATTTAATATTTATTTCTTTTTCATTTTGTTTAAGTTTGAAGGTTTGAGGTTTGGGGTTTGGGGTTTGGGGTTTGGGGTTTAGGTTGTACCCTTATACCTTATACCTTATACCTTATACCTAAACAACCCAATACAAATATTGTTTGAAAAAAATCAAGAAAAGAATTTACTTACATGGTAGGATAAAACGCATCCTCAATATGATGGATTTTATAATTACTGCCGCTATATAAAATGGAGATAATATCAAACCTTACTTCTAAATCAAGGTTTTTAAAAGATATGTAATGATTTGCGGCTTTTATTAATGATTTTTGCTTTGCTTTGGTAACGAATTCTTCCGGCTCTCCAAAAAAATTCGTTTTTCGCGTTTTAACTTCTGCAACTACAAGAATTTTGTCTTTGCGAGCAATGATATCAATTTCATTATGGTTAGATCTCCAGTTAGTCTCTAAAACTTCATACCCTTTATTGGAAAGAAATGTTCTTGCCATTTCCTCCCCATGTTTGCCTGTTTCATGAGATTCAGCCATAATACAAATATTAGCTTTCTTTTACTTCAAACTCGTAATACTCCATAATCTGATTAGCTAGAAGCTTTTTGCAGGCGGTATCAACTTTATTTATAGCCTCGTCTTTTGAAGCAGCTTCAACTTCCAAACTTATGTGCTTTCCTATTCTAACATTTGAAATTTCGGGTAACCCAAGATTTTTCATACTTGAAGTTACAGTTTTTCCCTGAGGATCTAACAAAGCTTTTAGCGGCATTACATTAATTTCTGCAGTAAATTTCATATCAGTTCGTTTTTCTTTGATTCAATAAAATTATTAATTCATTCCTATAAGATTTCTTACAAGCGACAAAATTATGTAAAAAATAACTACAAGAGGAATCGCTTGAATAAATAATATCAAAACCAGCAATAAAGTAATCAACAAAAATAAATAGCTAATAAAGTTTTCTCTAATTCCAAATGATTTAAATTTTAAAGCAAATAATGGAATATTGCTAACTAGCATTGCTGAAGATATAACTACAAGAAGTAACATATTAAAGTAATTCCCGGTTAACAATTCTATAGCAAGATAAATTGGAGTTCCAGGTGTGGTATATTCCAGAATCAAAGGAAATGACATAAAAAATGCAGCATTAGCGGGAGTTGGAACACCTATAAAAGAATCTGTTTGCCTTAAATCATTATTAAATATTGCTAACCTGATTGCTGAAAATATAGTAATCAAAAATGCAGGAACAGCAGCTAGCCATATAACTGAAGATATATTTGGTAAATTTCCACTATCCAGCATATACACAAAGACTACAGTTGCAGGAACTAAACCAAATGACACCAAATCAGACAATGAGTCAAGGTCCTTCCCAATATTTGATTTAGCCTTTAACAGCCTTGCCAAAAAACCATCCATAAAGTCGAATAAAATGGAAAAGCCAATAAATATAGCAGCTAAATGTTTGCTTCCTTCAAAAACAAAAATTAAAGCAACACATCCCATTAATAGATTTAAACAGGTAATTGCGTTTGGAATGTTTTTTATAATCTTATTCATCTTCCTAAAATTTTCAGCCAAAGTATAAAAAAGATTGGAATTATCAATAAATAAAGTAATATCAAGGAAAATATTCTAAGTGGTTATTGTTAGCAACCCCTATGATTTTCAGCGAAACACCTAAAAAGATATATGAAATATATATTAACTTTATATGCGAAATTAATACCTTTGTCCACTCAGTTTTGTATTTTATATAACATATATAGTTCTTTAAATATTTACCAAATACATAAATTAATCAACTGTTTATTAATTGATTACAGTGGAAAAGTATTAAATATTTTAGCATTAAACATATTAAAGTTTTAAAATATCTAAAATAATAAAAACGTTACTGTTTATAGAATAAATTTGCACTATAAAAACTCTGTCATGACATTTTCAGAATTTTCAAAACTATCACTTGACGAAAAAGTCTATAAGGTGTTCGAGCATGGGCATGAGATCATGAGCAGGCAGTTTTTATATTTTGACATAAAACTATATAGTTTCTTTGATTTCTACGTTGAACTCTGGTACCTCCCTTCTATTAATAAAATAGACCGAGTTGACACTCTTAATCTTGATGAGGTTCTGCAACTTTACAAACACGAATTCGATATAAGTGGACTCTTTGAATAAATTTCCAAATTATTCCCCAATTAGTTATTTTTACACTCGTTTTTGCATAAGGCAAATTCTATTATTTATTTTATAAACTTTTTATAATGATGAAAATTATTGCAACACTCATTGTGGTCGTTTTACTCGCATTTTCAATTGACACAAATGCCAATGAAAACAATATAACTCTTGAAAAAATATGGAAAGAACGCACATTCATACCCAAAACAATAAGATTGGGAAGATCTATGAAGGACGGACTCAGATATTCACAATTAGAGAAACAAAATACAATCAATATCTATGATTATCAAACTGGAGATTTGCTTGAAACAGTTTTTTCATCTGAGTTTATTCCAAAAGATCAAAAAGAGAGTTTTATAATTTCCAATTATTATTTCAGCCCGGATGAAAATTCAATAATTATTGGTACTGAAGAAGAAGAAATATACAGACATTCTACCAAAGCAAAACATTATATCTGGAATGTGACTAACAAAAAACTTACTCTTCTTGAAAAAAACACTAAACAACAGCTTCCGACTTTCTCTCCAGATGGCAATAACATTGCATTTGTTCGTGATAATAACATATATATTTATTCTATAAAAACGGGAAAAACCAAGCAAATTACTTTCGACGGAGAATATAATAAAATTATAAACGGTCTGGCAGATTGGGTATATGAAGAAGAATTCTCGTTTACACAAGGCTTCTTTTGGTCACCAGACAACCAAAAATTGGCATACTATAGGTTTGATGAAAGCAGAGTTAAGGAATTCAATATGATGATTTATGGAGATTTATATCCTTATGAATACAGATTTAAATATCCAAAAGCCGGTGAAGAAAATGCCATAGTCTCTATACATATATATAACGTAAATAACAGTAAAACTGTCAAAGTCGATTTGGGAAAGAATAAAGATCAATACATCCCAAGAATAATGTGGACAAATGATGCATCTAAATTGTCTATTCAAAGATTAAATCGACATCAAAACCATTTTGAATTGCTAATTGCAGATGCAAATACAGGAAAAACTAAACTTGCATATGAAGAAAAAAACAAGTACTATGTAAGCGTTACAGACGATCTATTCTTTCTTAAAGATAACAAGGAGTTTATTATTTCAAGCGAGAAGGAAGGATACAATAGATTGTACTTATATAATATGAACGGTAGTTTAGTAAAGCCGCTAAGCCCTCAAAATCAAGAAGTAGAAAAATTTTTCGGCATAAATGAAGATTCGAGAATTGCATTTTACTCAGCCTATGAAGATCATCCGGCATTTATCAATCTTTATTCTATAAACATTGATGACCTAAAAGTTAAACGACTCACAGAGCAAAATGGGCATAATAATCCCGTTTTTTCCGAAAAATACAAGTTTTTTATAAACTTCTTCACAACTATGAATACTCCTCCAGTAATATCTATACACAATTCAGATGGAAGCTTGGTGAAAGTCCTTGAAGACAATCAATTACTAAAGGACAAAATGAAAGAATACGACTTTGTGGAAAAAGAGTTTTTCTCTTTTATGACATCCGACAATATAGAATTAAATGGATATATTATGAAGCCTTCTGATTTTGATCCTAATAAAAAATATCCTGTACTATTATATGTATATGGAGGTCCGGGTTCACAAACCGTAACTAACAGATGGGATACTTTCAATGGAGTTTGGTATCAGATGCTTGTTAAAATGGGATATATTATTGCCTCAATAGATAATAGAGGAACTGGTGGCAGAGGAGAGGAATTCAAAAAAATGACATATTTGCAACTCGGCAAATACGAAACTATAGATCAGATAGAAGCGGCTAAATATCTTGGAAATATAGACTATATAGACGAATCAAGAATTGGAATATTTGGATGGAGCTATGGCGGATATATGAGCTCATTGTGTATTTCATTAGGGGCAGATTATTTCAAAACTGCAATTGCTGTTGCCCCCGTAACACATTGGAAGTTCTACGATACAATATACACAGAAAGGTATATGCGCACCCCACAAGAAAATCCAAATGGTTATGAGTTATTTTCACCAATAAATCATACTGCCAAAATCAAAGGCAATTATTTATTGGTTCATGGTTCAGCCGATGATAATGTTCATTATCAAAACGCTATAGAAATGATATACTCACTAATTGATGAAGATGTAAGCTTTGATTTAATGATTTACCCAAATCAAAATCACGGAATTTCAGGAGGTAATTCCAGACTTCATTTATATAGAATTATGACTGAATTCATCCTGAATAAACTATAGAATTACTTTAAAAAATAAGCTTAATGATATATTTTGAAATTTATTGCTTAATTTTTTAACTAAAACTTTTTGAGGTATTAAATAATTTATAACTTTGCAGCCCGCAAAAAGGGGTATCGTTTTTAAGGAATATTTAAAAAACACAATATTTACAATAAAAAGAAAGAGGCAAAATGATTATTGTTCCAGTAAAAGAAGGCGAAAACATTGATAGAGTTTTGAAAAAACTTAAGCGTAAATTCGAAAAAACAGGCATATTGAAAGAGCTTAGAGAAAGACAAAAGTTTAATAAGCCATCTGTTATTAAGCGCGAAGAAAAAATCAAAGCTGTATATAAACAACGCATGCAAAATCAGCAAGACAATATGTAATATTGTGTGTTGATTTTTTTATTCGAAATTCTTGCTAAGGACATTTATTTTTCTTAAATTTAGCAAGAATTTCTTGTTTTTATATGCATATAGAATCATTTATAAAATACTTACAACTGGAAAAACGGTATTCAAATAATACCGTTATATCATACCAAAATGATTTAACCCAGTTCGATACTTTTCTTAAAACAAATTACACCGATATTCATATAGCCAACTTTAACCATAAGCAAGTTAGACTTTGGCTTTCAGATCTTATAAACGAAGGTGTTACACCAAGAAGCGTAAACAGAAAAATTACAAGCTTAAAATCCTTTTGTAAATATTTACTACAAAGAGATATTATCAATCAAAATCCTATGGAGAAGGTAACCTCGCCAAAAACTCCTAAACAGCTTCCGGTATTTGTTGGTCAAGAAAATATGGAAAACCTCTTTGAAAACAATATATTTACAAATGATTTTAACGGAATAAGAGCAAGATTTCTATTTGAATTATTCTATTCGACAGGGATGAGGCTATCAGAACTTATAAATATCAAAACCGTTGATTTTGATTGGCTAAATATGACTGTAAAAGTTACAGGCAAAAGAAACAAACAGCGAATAATTCCGTTAATACCTTCAATAAAAAACACATTTCAACAATACAATGAGTACAAAAAAAAACACAATAAAGAGCATTCATTAAAAGAATCGGAATATGTTTTTGTAACTGATAAAGGGAATAAATTATATAGTAAATTTGCTTATAGAATTGTTCATTCTTATTTGGGAATAGTAAGCACTATTAATAAAAGAAGTCCGCATGTTCTTAGGCACACTTTTGCCACACATATGCTAAATGAAGGGGCAGAGCTAAATGCAATTAAAGAAATACTAGGACATGCAAACCTAAGTGCAACTCAGGTATACACACATAATACAATAGAGAAGTTAAAAAAAGTATATAAACAAGCCCATCCAAAGGCATAAAAAAAAAGGAGGATAAGTTATGGAAGTTACAATTAGTTCTTTGCACTTTAAAGCTGATGCTAAGCTTGAAAACTTTGTTAGAGAAAAACTCTCAAAAGTTGCATCCCTCTTTGATGGTGTAATCGGAAGTGAAGTTACCTTAAAACTAAACCAATCATCTTCAAATGAGAATAAAATTGCAGAAATTAAAATAATTATTCCTGGCAATGACCTATTTGCAAAAAAACAAGCCAAAACATTTGAAGAAGCTGTTGACAGTACAATAGACGCACTCAAAAAACAACTTCAAAGAAGAAAAGAAAAGATAAGAGGCATATAGAACTCACTGATAATGAGCGCGTATTGTTTTTTTTAAAAAAAAACGAATTAATTTTTGGTAGTTTTTAAATCTTTCGTACATTTGCAGACCTTTTTCATAAGGTCTGCTTTTTGTTTAATTCGTTTGAATTTACTACAATTAAACTAGGAGCAGTAAAATAAATGCCGATGTAGCTCAGTTGGCCAGAGCAGCTGATTTGTAATCAGCTGGTCGGGGGTTCGAATCCCTCCATCGGCTCGTTCTTTAACATATTGCATTTAGGGGGGATTCCAGAGTGGTTAAATGGGGCAGACTGTAAATCTGTTGGCTACGCCTTCGGAGGTTCGAATCCTTCTCCCCCCACAATATAGTTACTAATGCGGAAATAGCTCATTTGGTAGAGCGACAGCCTTCCAAGCTGTAGGTGGCGGGTTCGAGCCCCGTTTTCCGCTCTAAGTGCCGATGTAGCTCAGGGGCAGAGCGTTTCCTTGGTAAGGAAGAGGTCATGGGTTCAATTCCCATCATCGGCTCGTATGTTGTTTTTATATATGTTAAGTTAAAACAAAAGATAATCTTAAAATTGAATTACATTAATTAAACATTAAACACCCAGTTTGTTATGGCAAAAGAAAAATTTGAACGTTCAAAACCGCACGTAAATGTTGGTACAATTGGTCACGTTGACCATGGTAAAACAACACTTACCGCTGCGATTACAAAAGTATTAGCAGAAGCAGGTCTTTCTGAATTCAGAAGTTTTGACTCTATCGACAACGCTCCGGAAGAAAAAGAAAGAGGTATTACTATTAATACTGCTCACGTTGAATATTCAACAGCTAATCGCCACTATGCTCACGTTGACTGTCCAGGTCACGCTGACTACGTTAAAAACATGGTAACTGGTGCTGCTCAGATGGACGGTGCAATTCTTGTAGTTGCAGCTACTGATGGGCCTATGCCTCAAACTCGCGAGCATATCCTTTTAGCACGTCAGGTTGGTGTTCCTCAGCTTGTTGTTTTCATGAATAAAGTTGACCTTGTTGATGATGAAGAACTTCTTGAGCTTGTTGAAATGGAAATTCGTGACTTATTATCTTTCTATAAGTTTGACGGTAATAGTATTCCTGTTATCAGAGGTTCTGCTCTTGGTGGTCTTAATGGCGAACCATCATGGGTTGAGAAAATCAAAGAATTAATGGATGCGGTTGATAACTTCATTCCACTTCCAGTTCGCGATGTTGATAAAGATTTCCTAATGCCAGTTGAAGACGTGTTCTCAATTACAGGCCGTGGTACTGTTGCTACTGGTAGAATTGAAACTGGTGTTATCAACTCAAGTGATCCTGTTGACATTATTGGTATGGGTGCTGAAAAACTTAAATCAGTTGTTACAGGTGTGGAAATGTTCCGCAAAATTCTTGACCGTGGTGAAGCTGGTGATAACGTAGGTCTTCTTCTTAGAGGTATCGACAAGGATGAAATCAGACGTGGTATGGTTATTATTAAGCCAGGTTCTGTTAAGCCTCATAAAAAATTCCTAGCAGAGATTTATGTTCTTAAGAAAGAAGAAGGTGGACGTCATACACCATTCCATAATAAATATCGTCCTCAGTTCTTCTTCCGCACAACTGACGTAACAGGTGAAATTTTCCTACCAGAAGGTAGAGAAATGTGTATGCCTGGTGACAACCTTACAATCACAGTTGAACTAATTGCAACAGTTGCCATGAATAAAGGTTTACGTTTTGCAATTCGTGAAGGAGGTCGTACAGTAGGTGCAGGTCAGGTAACTGAACTTTTGGACTAATTAAATAATTAAGCCGATATTAAAGGAGCACTAGGCTAGTGCTCCTTTATATACGGGTGTAGCTCAATTGGTAGAGTAGCGGTCTCCAAAACCGTTGGTTGAGGGTTCGACTCCTTCCACCCGTGCCAGAAAATAGAATATATAAGTTATGACAAAAATAAAAGCATATTTCAAGGAAACTTATGATGAGTTAATTAATAAAGTTTCCTGGCCTACATGGAGTGAGTTGCAAAACAGCACCGTGGTTGTATCCATTGCTTCCCTAATAATCGCGTTAGTCGTTTATTTGATGGATATCAGCTTTAGCTCCATTCTAAAACAATTTTACAGTTTGTTTTTATAGTGAGCAATTCTGTATTATTGTGTATTAATTCTATGTTTACTCCCAAAATTAAATGGCAAATGTTTATTTAGGGAATTCAATCTCTTAAAAAAGTATGAGCGAGCAAGTTAAAAAATGGTATGTAGTTAGGGCTGTTAGTGGAGGTGAAAAAAAGGTTAAACAATACATCGAAAACGAAATTAACAGGCTTGAATTGGGAGATTACGTCTCGCAGGTGCTTATACCAACTGAAAAGGTATATCAGATAAGAAAAGGGAAAAAAGTAAGTGCAGAACGCAATTACTTTCCTGGTTATGTTCTTATTGAAGCTGCTTTAGTTGGAGAAATACCTCACATAATAAGAAATATTCCAGGTGTATTAGGTTTTCTTGGAACAGCAAAAGAACCTGTGCCCCTTCGCACCGCTGAAGTTAACCGAATTTTGGGAAAGGTTGACGAATTAAGTGGAAAAGATGAAGAGCTGAATATTCCTTTTATTGTAGGAGAAACAGTTAAAGTGACAGACGGTCCGTTTAATAGTTTTTCCGGAGTTATTGAAGAAATTAACGAAGAGAAGAAAAAACTCAAAGTTATGGTCAAAATCTTCGGAAGAAAAACACCTCTTGAACTTAGTTTCTTACAGGTAGAGAAAGAATAATAATAAACAATGCTAAAGGATCCCGTACTTTTTAAATAAAAAAAAAATGGCAAAAGAAGTCAGTGGAATAATAAAGTTGCAAATTAAAGGAGGAGCCGCAAATCCATCACCACCAGTAGGACCTGCATTAGGTGCTAAAGGTGTTAATATTATGGAATTTTGTAAACAGTTTAACGCCCGTACACAAGATAAAGCAGGAAAAGTTATTCCTGTAATTATAACTGTGTTTAAGGATAAGTCGTTTACGTTTATAATTAAAACCCCTCCGGTTGCAGTACAATTGCGTGAAATAGCCAAAGTAAGTTCCGGTTCAGCTGAACCAAACAGAATCAAAGTAGCCACAATCTCATGGGATCAGGTTAAAGAAATAGCTGAAGCTAAGATGCCCGATTTAAACTGCTTTACTGTTGAATCAGCTATGGAGATGGTTGCCGGAACAGCCCGCAGCATGGGCATTAGAGTTAAAGGCAATAAACCTGTCTAATTATTTAATGGCGAATTAGCGTTATTTTTAAACGAAGCTTAACCGAATCTGAAAATGGCTAAATTAACGAAAAAACAAAAAGAAGCTTTCACAAAGTTTGATAAAAATCAGGCATATCCTCTTGCTGAAGCTGCTGATATGGTGAAAAAGATTACATATACAAAGTTTGATGCATCTGTTGATCTTGACATACATCTTGGAGTTGATCCAAGGAAAGCAAATCAAATGGTAAGAGGTATTGTTACACTTCCACACGGAACAGGTAAAACAGTAAGGGTGCTTGTACTTTGTACTCCCGACAAGGAGGAAGAAGCAAAAGCAGCCGGAGCTGATCATGTTGGGCTGGATGATTATGTTGAGAAGATTAAAGGTGGTTGGACCGATATCGACGTAATTATCACTACTCCAAATGTAATGCCTAAAGTTGGTGCATTAGGAAAGATATTAGGCCCCAGAGGGCTTATGCCAAACCCTAAAGCAGGAACAGTTACAATGGAAGTTGGAAAAGCAGTAAACGAAGTGAAAGCGGGTAAAATCGATTTCAAAGTTGATAAGTATGGTATTGTGCATGCATCAATTGGCAAAGTATCCTTTGAAAAGGAAAAAATTGTCGAGAATGCCAAAGAACTTATTCAAACTATTCTTAAGTTGAAACCTTCTTCCGCAAAAGGAACATATGTAAAAAGCATTCACATGTCTAGTACTATGAGCCCAGGTATTGAGGTTGAAACTAAAACAGTAACATTATAAACTTAAGGCGAGCCCATAAAGCTTGAATTTAAAGAAGTTTGTCTATATGAAAAAAGAAGAAAAATATCAGGTTATAGAGTCGCTTACCGAAAAACTCAAGAATAGCGATATCTTTTATCTGACCGATACTTCTGAATTGGATGTTGAAACAATAAACCAACTTAGAAGGCTTTGCTTTAGAAGAAACATTTCTCTTGAGGTAGTGAAAAATACTTTGCTAAAAAAAGCTATGCTTAAAAGTGAAAAAGAATTCACTCCTCTATTTGATGTACTAAAAGGGCCTACTTCAATTATGTTTTCGGATACAGGCAACGTTCCTGCAAAACTTATAAAAGAGTTTCGTAGAACCAGCCCAAAACCTATTTTAAAAGGTGCATATATCCAGGAAGCAATTTATATTGGAGATAGTCAACTTGATACGCTTACTAATCTTAAAACTAAAGATGAGCTTATCGGTGACATCATCGGACTACTACAATCCCCAGCCAAAAATGTTATTTCTGCTCTTCAATCAGGTGGAAATACAATCGCGGGTGTATTGAAAACATTATCAAATAAACAGTAATAAAAAAAGTTAATATTTATAACACTAAAATCACATTAAAAATGGCAGATTTAAAAGCTTTTGCAGAACAGTTAGTTAATCTTACAGTAAAAGAGGTTAATGAATTAGCACAAATATTGAAAGACGAGTATGGAATTGAACCAGCTGTTGCTGCTGCTCCAGTTATGGTTGCAGCTGCTGGCGACGGTGGTGCTGCAGTTGAAGAACAAACTCAATTCAATGTTATTCTTAAAAGTGCTGGTGCACAAAAATTAGCAGTTGTTAAACTTGTAAAAGAACTTACAAGCCTTGGCCTAAAAGAAGCTAAGGAACTAGTTGATGCAGCTCCAAAAGAATTAAAAGAAGGCGTTACTAAAGACGAAGCTGAATCACTGAAAAAACAGCTGGAAGAAGCTGGCGCTGAGGTTGAAATTAAATAACAACCTAAACCCTATACCAGATTAGACTTTTGCCGGATACTCTCCGAAGCAAAAGTCTAGTCTGTATTTCTTTTTTATTAGTTTGAGTTCTTTTAGTTTTTTCATTAACTTCAAATTTTCTAACCTTGATTGCAACAAACATAAATAATTCGAGGATCAACTTTGCATCTGTCAAGCAACGTTTCAATTATCCAGACTTTCTTGAAGTACAATTACAATCGTTTCAGGATTTTTTCCAATTAGAAACTACTCCTGAAAATCGTAAAAATGAAGGACTCTTTAAAGTTTTTGCCGAAAATTTTCCAATTTCGGATGCACGAAATAACTTTGTACTTGAGTTTCTTGACTATTTTATTGATCCACCCAAATATTCAATTACTGAATGTATTGAAAGAGGACTTACTTATAGTGTACCTCTAAAAGCTAAATTAAAACTTTATTGCACTGACCCCGAACACGAGGATTTCGAAACAATTATTCAGGATGTTTATCTTGGAATGATCCCATACATGACACCAAAAGGCACATTCGTAATTAATGGAGCCGAAAGAGTTGTTGTGTCTCAGCTTCACAGATCTCCTGGTGTATTTTTCGGAACTAGCATCCATGCAAATGGTACGCAGCTATACAGCGCAAGAGTTATTCCTTTCAAAGGTTCCTGGATTGAATTTGCTACTGACATTAATAATGTCATGTATGCATATATCGACAGGAAAAAGAAATTACCCGTAACCACTCTTTTGCGTGCAATAGGTTTTGAAAGTGATAAAGATATTCTTGAAATATTTAACCTTGCTGATGAAGTCAAAGTAAATAAATCTACTTTGAAAAAATACGTGGGCAGAAAACTTGCAGCACGTGTTCTTAGAGCATGGGTTGAAGATTTTGTTGATGAAGATACCGGCGAAGTTGTGTCAATAGAAAGAACAGAGGTTATTATTGACAGAGAAACTGTTATCGAAAACGATCATATAGACCGTATTATTGATGCCGGAGTAAAAAATATTATTTTACACAAAGAGGGTGTAAATCTTAATGATTTTGCACTTATTTATAATACACTTCAAAAAGATACAACCAATTCTGAAAAAGAAGCTGTTGAATTTATATACAGACTTCTAAGAAATGCAGATCCACCGGATGATGAAACTGCCAGAGGAATGATTGAAAAGCTTTTCTTCTCAGACAAACGTTATGATCTTGGTGATGTTGGTAGATATAGAATTAACAAAAAGCTTAATCTAAATATACCGATGGATACAAAAGTTCTTACTAAAGAAGACATTATATCCATCGTAAAACATCTTATCGAACTTGTTAATGCTAAAGAAGACGTTGATGATATCGACCACTTAAGCAACAGACGTGTTCGTACAGTTGGTGAGCAACTTTATGCTCAGTTTGGTGTTGGCCTTGCAAGAATGGCCCGCACTATCCGTGAAAGAATGAATGTTAGAGATAATGAAGTTTTTGCACCTATAGATCTTATTAATGCTAAAACCTTGTCATCCGTAATAAACTCTTTCTTCGGAACAAATCAGCTTTCTCAGTTTATGGACCAAACAAACCCACTTGCAGAGCTTACTCATAAAAGGAGGATGTCTGCCCTTGGGCCTGGAGGTCTATCAAGAGAAAGAGCAGGCTTTGAAGTACGTGACGTTCACTTTACTCACTATGGTAGACTTTGTACTATCGAAACTCCTGAAGGTCCAAATATTGGTCTTATTTCATCCTTATGTGTTTACGCAAAAGTTAATGAACTAGGTTTTATTGAAACACCTTACTTTGAAGTTAAAGAAGGTAAAGTGGATTTTAAAAATGGACCTGTATATCTTTCTGCTGAAGAGGAAGAGACTGAAATAATCAGTCAGGCAAACATTGACGTTGACAACAACGGTAATTTTAAAGATGACGCTATAAAAGTTAGATATCAATCTGATTATCCAATCGTAACACCAACTGAGATTAATTTGATGGACGTTGGTCCGAATCAGATTGCCTCTATTGCAGCATCATTAATTCCATTCCTTGAACATGATGATGCCAACAGGGCTCTTATGGGTAGTAACATGATGCGCCAGGCTGTACCTCTACTTAACCCTGAAGCTCCTATCGTTGGAACAGGGCTTGAAGCAAAAGTTGCTCAAGATTCAAGAGTGCTTATTCATGCTGAAGGTGATGGCTTTGTGGAATATGTTGATGCAAGGGAAATTGTTATAAGATATTCAAGAAACGATGAAGAAAAACTCGTTAGTTTTGATGATGATCTTAAATCATACAGTCTTACAAAATTTGCAAAAACCAACCAGAGTACTTGTATTAATTTAAGGCCTATTGTACGCAAAGGACAAAAGGTTGTAAAAGGGCAATTATTGTGTGAAGGATATGCAACCAGAAATGGAGAACTTGCACTTGGAAGAAATCTTAAAGTAGCTTTCATGCCTTGGAAAGGGTATAATTTCGAGGATGCTATTGTAATTTCTGAAAAAGTTGTTAAAGATGATGTCTTTACTTCTCTACATATTGAAGAATATTCATTAGATGTTAGAGATACTAAAAGGGGTATTGAGGAATTAACAAGTGATATTCCAAATGTTAGTCTTGAAGCTATTAAAGATCTTGATGAGTTTGGTTTAATAAGAATTGGTGCCGAAGTTAATGAAGGTGATATTCTTATTGGAAAAATAACTCCAAAAGGTGAAACAGATCCAACTCCTGAAGAAAAACTGCTTCGCGCAATCTTTGGAGATAAAGCAGGTGATGTTAAGGATGCTTCGCTTAAAGCACCTCCTTCTACTAAAGGAGTTGTAATTGATAAGAAATTATTCTCAAGGGTTTTCAAAGATAGAAAAACCAAAACAAAAGAGAAGATTGTTATAGATAAATTAGATGAAGAATTTGAAAGTGATTCTAACGAACTAAAGGCAAAACTTATTGACAAGCTAATTGTTCTTGTAAGTGGAAAAACTTCACAAGGAGTAACAAACAGCTTAAAAGAGGTTGTTGTGTCAAAAGGGACAAAATTCACTCAGAAAATTCTTAACTCTATCGATTATTCTACTGTTAATCCGAATAATTGGACAACAGACAAAGATAAAAATCATTTAATCAAAGAATTGCTGCACAATTATTCTATTAAATACAAAGATTTACTTGGAGTATTTAATAGAAAGAAATTTACTGCAACAGTTGGTGATGAGCTTCCTGCAGGAATAGTTCAGCTTGCTAAGGTTTATATCGCAAAGAAACGTAAACTAAAAGTTGGTGATAAAATGGCAGGCCGTCACGGAAATAAAGGTATCATTGCCAAAATCGTTAGAGAAGAGGATATGCCTTTCCTTGAGGATGGAACGCCTGTTGATATAGTTCTTAACCCACTTGGTGTACCTTCTCGTATGAACCTTGGTCAGATCTATGAAACTGTATTAGGATGGGCAGGAATTGAGCTTGGTTTAACATTCTCAACTCCTATCTTTGATGGCGTAACAATTACTGAAATCAATGATTATATAGGTAAAGCAAATCTTCCTGAGAATGGAAAAGTTTACCTTTATGATGGTGGTACCGGAGAAAGATTTGACCAGCCGGCAACTGTTGGGATTATCTATATGATGAAACTTGGTCACATGGTTGACGATAAGATGCATGCAAGGTCTATTGGCCCATACTCTCTTATCACACAGCAACCTCTTGGTGGTAAAGCACAATTTGGAGGTCAGAGATTTGGAGAAATGGAAGTTTGGGCTCTTGAGGCATTTGGCGCAGCTAATATTCTACAAGAAATTCTTACTGTTAAGAGTGATGACGTAATTGGTAGAGCTAAAGCTTATGAAACCATCGTTAAAGGTGAGAATATGCCTGTACCTGGTGTACCTGAATCATTCAATGTATTGGTACATGAATTAAGAGGCCTTGGCCTAAATATTAAATTCGAATAGTATCATTGGAGTATGCGGTATTAGCTGCATACTCCAGTTTTTCAAAGACATTTAATTGTCATTTTTTAGTGTTCATTTTTTAATTCACACAATAACAACAATATATGGCTTTCAGAAAAGAATCCAACGTAAAAAGCAATTTTTCTCAAATAACAATCAGCCTTGCTTCTCCCGAATCTGTTCTGGAGAGATCTCATGGTGAAGTTTTGAAGCCTGAAACGATTAATTACAGAACTTACAAACCTGAGAGAGACGGTTTGTTCTGTGAAAGAATTTTTGGCCCCGTTAAAGACTGGGAATGTCATTGCGGAAAATATAAAAGGATCAGATATAAAGGTATTATCTGCGACCGTTGCGGTGTTGAAGTTACTGAAAAGAAAGTAAGAAGGGAAAGAATGGGTCATATCAAACTGGTTGTGCCTGTAGCACATATCTGGTTTTTCAGATCTTTACCTAATAAGATAGGATACTTACTTGGGTTACCTTCCAAAAAACTTGATCAGATTATTTATTATGAAAGATATGTAATTATTAATCCAGGTATTAAGAATGATGAATTTGCGTATTTAGATTTTCTAACAGAAGAAGAGTATTTCAATATACTTGAAACTCTTCCTAAAGAGAATCAAATGCTTGAAGATGATGACCCAAATAAGTTTATTGCTAAAATGGGTGCTGAAGCTTTAAAAGACCTATTGCAACGTCTTGATCTGGATCAATTATCTTATGACCTTCGTCACAAAGCAAATACTGAAACATCTCAGCAAAGAAAAGCAGATGCTTTGAAAAGACTGCAAGTTGTTGAAGCATTCCGCGATTCAAGAGTTATTATTGAAAATAAACCGGAATGGATGATTGTTGATGTTGTTCCTGTAATTCCACCAGAACTAAGACCTCTTGTTCCTCTTGATGGTGGTAGATTTGCAACAAGCGACCTTAATGATTTATATCGTAGAGTTATCATACGTAACAACCGATTAAAAAGGCTTATTGAAATAAAAGCACCTGACGTAATACTTCGAAATGAAAAACGTATGCTTCAGGAAGCAGTTGATTCTCTTTTTGATAATTCAAGGAAAACTAATGCTGTTAAAACTGAATCAAATCGTCCATTAAAATCATTAAGTGATAGCTTAAAAGGTAAGCAAGGACGTTTTCGTCAGAACCTTCTTGGTAAAAGGGTTGACTATTCGGCTCGTTCTGTAATTGTTGTTGGTCCTGAACTGAAACTTCATGAGTGCGGATTACCAAAAGAAATGGCGTCAGAATTATTCAAACCTTTCATCATCAGAAAGATGCTAGAGAGAGGTATTGTTAAGACTGTTAAATCTGCAAAAAAGATCGTTGACAGAAAAGATCCTGTTGTGTGGGATATTTTGGAAAATGTTTTAAAAGGACATCCTGTTCTTCTTAACCGTGCTCCTACCCTACACAGACTTGGTATTCAATCATTTCAGCCAAAATTAATTGAAGGTAAAGCTATTCAGCTTCATCCTTTAGTGTGTACTGCATTCAACGCCGACTTTGACGGTGACCAAATGGCTGTTCACGTTCCTCTTGGAAATGCAGCTATATTAGAAGCACAATTATTAATGCTTGCTTCTCATAATATTTTAAACCCAGCAAACGGAGCTCCTATTGCTGTACCGTCTCAAGACATGGTACTTGGTCTTTATTACATGACAAAAGCCAGAAAAAGCACACCGGAGTTTAAAATCAAAGGAGAAGGTCTAACATTTTACGGACCTGAAGAGGTAATAATTGCATACAATGAAAAAGCATTAGATCTTCATGCTATTATAAAAGTAAAAGTTAAGGTTCTTGAAAATGAGCAAATAGTTGAGAAAATAATTGAAACAACTGCAGGTAGAGTTCTTTTCAACCAGGTTGTTCCTGAAGAATACGGCTTTATCAACCAACTCCTAACTAAAAAAGCACTGAGAGATATTATTGGTGGTATCATGAAAATCACAGGTATTTCTCGCACATCTCAATTCCTTGATGATATCAAAGATCTTGGATTCATTATGGCATTCAGAGGGGGCTTATCATTCAACCTTGGAGATATTCTTGTTCCTGCTGAAAAACAAATTTTCATCAATCAGGCAAATTCACAGGTAGATGAAGTTAGAGGTAATTATAGCATGGGTTTCATTACCAATAATGAGCGTTATAATCAAATTATTGATATTTGGACACATATAAATGCAAAGCTTACCAAAGTACTTATTGACAAGATTACAGCAGATAATCAAGGATTTAATCCTGTGTTTATGATGCTTGACTCGGGTGCAAGGGGTTCAAAAGAACAGATTCGTCAGCTTTCAGGTATGAGGGGACTTATGGCCAAACCGCAAAAATCTGGCGCAAAAGGAGGTGAAATTATTGAAAACCCAATTCTTTCTAACTTTAAAGAAGGTCTTTCCGTTCTTGAGTACTTCATTTCAACACACGGTGCTCGTAAAGGTCTTGCCGATACTGCTCTTAAGACTGCTGATGCAGGTTATCTGACAAGAAGGCTTGTTGATGTTGCTCAGGACGTAATAATACAGGAAGTAGATTGTGGAACTCTTCGTGGTTTGACTGCAACTGCATTGAAAAACAATGAAGAAACAGTTGAAACTTTATTTGATCGTATTCTTGGACGTTCATCACTTCATGATATTTATCACCCAACAACCGGTGAGCTTATAATTAATGCAGGTGAAGAAATAACAGAAGAAATTGCACAAATAATTGAAGATTCTCCATTGGAGGCTGTAGAAATTCGCTCGGTATTAACTTGCGAATCTAAACACGGTGTTTGTTGCAGATGTTATGGCAGAAACCTTGCTACCGGAAGAATGGTACAAAAAGGTGAAGCTGTTGGTGTGGTTGCTGCACAATCGATTGGTGAACCCGGTACACAGTTAACACTTCGTACTTTCCACGTAGGGGGTACTGCATCTAATATTGCAACTGCATCAAAAATTAATGCAAAATATGATGGTATTCTTGAAATTGATGAATTAAGAGCCGTTAATTACAACACTACTGAAGGAAAAGAATACCTTGTTGTAATAGGTCGTTCTGCTGAAATGAGAATTATCGACAAGAATACTCGTATGGTTCTTACAAGTCAGAATATTCCTTACGGTGCTAATCTTTATTTCCAACATGGAATGGAAGTAAACAGAGGCGATCTAATTTGTGAATGGGATCCATATAATGCTGTAATTATTTCAGAAGTAACAGGTAAGGTCATTTTCAATAATATGATTGAAGGCTCTACTTACAGAACTGATTCAGATGAGCAAACAGGTTACTATGAAAAAGTTATCATTGAGTCAAAAGATAAAACTAGAAACCCTTTCATTACAATTATTAATGAAGACGGTGAAATTGTACGTACATATGATATGCCTGTAGGTGCGCATATTGTTATTCCACAAGAAAAAGAAATTCTTGCTGGTTCGGTGCTTGCAAAAATTCCAAGGGCGATTGGAAAGTCTGGTGACATTACCGGAGGTTTACCAAGGATTACAGAATTATTCGAAGCAAGGAATCCATCAGATCCTGCAATTGTTACAGAAATTGATGGTGTTGTGTCTTTTGGAAAGAAAATAAAACGTGGTAACAGGGAGGTAATAATCACTTCCAAAACGGGAGATGAAAAACGCTACCTAATTCCACTATCTAAGCAAATTCTTGCACAGGAAAACGACTTTGTTAAAGCAGGTACACCATTATCAGACGGACCTATAACTCCATCAGATATTCTTGCAATTAAAGGGCCTACTGCTGTTCAAGAATATATTGTGAACGAAGTACAGGAAGTTTATAGAATGCAGGGTGTTAAAATCAATGACAAGCATTTTGAGGTTATTGTACGTCAGATGATGCGTAAAGTAACTATTGATGATCCGGGTGATACGAAATTTCTTGAAAATGAAATTGTAAATAAACTGGAATTCATGGAAGAGAATGATTTGTGTTTTGGTAGAAAAGTTGTTGAAGAACCTGGCGACTCTGCATTGAAATCAGGACAAATAATAACTGCGAGAAAACTTAGAGATGAGAATTCTGTATTGAAGAGGAAAGATAAAAAACTTATTGTTGCAAGAGATGCAAGAGGAGCAACTGCTAAGCAGCAGCTTCAAGGTATTACTAAAGCATCATTACAAACTAAAAGCTTTATCTCCGCAGCTTCATTCCAGGAAACTACTAAGGTTCTTACTGATGCTGCTGTTAATGCAAAAGTTGACACGCTAAATGGTCTTAAAGAAAATGTTATTGTGGGTCATTTGATTCCTGCCGGAACCGGACTAAGAGATTATGAAAATATAATCGTAGGTTCTATGGAAGAGTACAATCTTCTACAAGCTTCAAAGAAGAAAGTTGCAGCTGAAGAAGAAGAAATAAATTAATAATTTAAAACAAAGACAATGTCTGAACAAAATAAGCCTGATGGCAAACAGTTAAATATAGAACTTCCTGAAGATGTTGCAGGAGGGATATACTCAAATTTGGCAATAATAACACATTCAAATTCTGAATTTGTTATTGATTTTCTAAGAATGATGCCAGGAGTTCCTAAAGCAAAGGTTAAATCAAGGATAATATTAACGCCACAGCATGCTAAAAGGTTGATGAAAGCTTTAATAGAGAATGTAGGCAAGTATGAATCTGTTCACGGAACTATTAAGGATGTAGATCCTCATGGTGGATTACCTTTAAATTTAGGTGGTCCTACAGCGCAGGCTTAGTAAAACACTATTATAAAAAAAAAGAACTCTGAGTTATCAGGGTTCTTTTTTTTTGTGGGTAATGTCGGGAAGTTCCATGCATTCGTTTCGCTCCTAGCTGAGTAAAATAAATATTAATTGGTTTTCTAATAGGACTCTTCCAATCCCCACAAAAAAAAAGCCCCCATCAATAAAGACAGGGGCTTTAATAAAAGTTTGGCGACGACATACTCTTCCGGATTTAACTCCAGTACCATCTGCGCAGGCAGGCTTAACTTCTCTGTTCGGAATGGGAAGAGGTGGACACTGCCGCTATAGTCACCTAAAAGAAGGTTATGGTAATT
>JAGXRQ010000081.1 GCA_018335675.1 Bacteroidota bacterium
TTCATGGGAACGAGGTGCTAATGAAAATATAAATGGGCTTATCAGGCAATACTTTCCTAAAGGGTCTTCTTTTGAAAATATTACTAATCAACAAATTCAATATGTTCAACACAAGTTAAATAACAGACCAAGAAAAAAATTGGGGTTCTTATCACCAATTGAATTTTTATCATTAAATTTGATTAAACAAAAAGTTGCATTTGTGACTTGAATTCAGCATTAATAAATATATCAGTGAAAAAAATACATTATTTACTGATAGTGAAAAGCAGAAAAATTCTTACCTTTACGAGAATTATGATTTAATAGAAACATCGGCTGTTATGAAAAATCAATTGATAAAAAACTTCATATTTTCAACTATAATATTGCTATATGCTTGTTTTACTAGCTATAGCCAAGATACTATTTTTATTCAGATGTTTGATTATGCAGGGTCTGCATTGCCAAGCAATTGGACAAACAATATAGTTGCCGGTTCAGGGCAGTGGCAAATGGGTGTTGGAGCCGGTCCGGGGTCGATGGGTATGTCTAGACTGCCTGATTCTACTGCGATTGGACAACAAAATATTTATTTCAGACGTGCTGAAGCTAATCAAATAGCCAGAGCAATCACGCCCCCAATAAATACTGAATTTGCTGTAAGGCCACAATTATCGTTTTATCATGCTCAATATCCAGCCGGAGAGCCGGGAGGGTATTTATATAATAGGTTGAGAGTGCTTGCAAGGGTTGGTACTAGTGGGGCTTGGACTCAATTGGCGAATTACAATGCCCCCAATTTTGGTTGGGAAGAAAGATTTATTGACATTCCTTTTAATCAACCAAATGTTTATATCGCATTTGAGGGTTTTCAAGATAATCCCGGAAATAACAGTGTTTGTATAGATGCAATTTTAATCCTGGATATCGATTCTATGGAAAGGGTTTTGACTAATGTGAATACATTTCAAGCCAGCACTAACTCTATCCCCACAGGAACAGATAATAATCCCATTTTAAAAACACAGTTTAGAGTAATTGGTAATGATGGTACTCTTGAACTACAGCAGTTTACAGTAAGGTCATTAAATACAAATGACAGCGATATAAAGCCAGGTGGAGTTAAATTGTATTTTACTAATCAGGATGTTTTTTCTACAGATAATTTGTTGGCTCAGGGTAATTTTGTTGGAGGAGAAATTGTTTTTCAGGATATTGGCTTAAACCTTCCTACAGGATATTCTTATGCATGGGTTACTTATGATATAGAATTATTGGCAGGTCAAAGTAATATTGCAGATGCGTTTATTCCTGTAAATGGAATAATAGTGAATGGTGATTCTTACCCAGCGAGTAATCAAAGTCCGCTTGGTCATAGAGTAATTCTTCAAACTATCTTTTACGACAATTTCGAAGATGATTTGGGATGGGATTTAATGGGTGAATGGGAGATAGGTGAGCCAATGGGACTAGGCGGAGGACCAGGAGGAACTACTGAGGGTAATGCTGATCCTTCATTTGCTGTCATTGGCTCAAGAATTTTAGGAACAGATTTAACTGGATTAGGCGTTTATCCCGGAAATTATGAGCCTAACCTTAATCCTAAAGAATATCAAGCTATAATGCCTGAAATCAATTGTTATTATTACACAAATGTTGCCGTGCAATTTTATCGCTGGCTTAATGTTTATATTTTTGATGAAGCAACAATTGAGATTAGTACTAACGGCGGTGTTGAATGGAATGTAATTTGGCATAATACATCTATCGAAAATCAGGCATCATGGAATTTCAGAACTTATTCGATTCCCTTAGCCAATAGAAAAGAAAGTGTTAAGCTGAGATTCACTCTTGGCAATACAGGAACTTCCAACTTGCAAAGTGGTTGGAATATTGATGAACTAATTGTTACCGGCAGTTATGTTACAAAAGATGTTGGTATTATTGGTTGGTTGACACCTGTTAGCAATTGCGGACTTACAAATCAGGAAGAAGTTACTGTTGTAATTAGAAATTTTGGAGCAGAACCAAGCCCAGCAGAAATACCAATTGGATTTTCTTTAAATGGCGGAGTTACATGGCAGTATGATACATATTACGGTGTTTTAGAGCCTGAAGAAACTGCGATTTTCGCCTTGAATCCTAAAGCAGATTTTTCTATTCCGGGCAGGTATAATAATATTATCGCAAGAACATTTCTTCCGGGAGATCAAGATAATTCCAATGATGCGTTTAATCATAAGATATTTAGTATCCCAACTTTCGAAATGCCATATAGCCAGAGCTTCGATGTTAATGACGGATTATGGACAGCTTATGGCACGAATAAATCTCTTGTAAGAGGCGTTCCTTCAGGAACTACTTTGAGTGGTGCTTATGATGGAAGCTTTGCTTGGATTACAAACCCTTATGGTAAATATAACTCAGACGAGTTTTCTTGGGTTGAAAGCCCTTGTTTTAATTTTTCAAATATAGAAGATCCTGTTATTGAATTCTCAATTAAAGTTGATACTCAATACGGACTTGATGGTGCCGCAATTGAATATAGCATTGATCAAGGATTAAATTGGATTAGAGTTGTTCCAAGGTCTGATGACCTTGTATGGAATTGGCATGGAACAACAAACATTATTGCTTTACAAAACACTACAGGAAATGGCTCAGGATGGAGCGGCCTTACTGAAGAATGGCAAAGAGTAAGAGTAATTTTGCCTCAATCCCTAAATGGAGAACCTGCTGTTAGATTCCGAATGCTTTTTGCATCACAGAGTGTTATTCCGGTGACTAATCAAGAAGGGGTTGTATTTGATGCAGTGCAAGTATACGAAACTCCTTATGATGTTGGCGTAAGCGCTATTTTCGAGCCTGTTTCGGATTGTTCGCTTAGCTCCGAGGAACAATTATCAATTGAAATAAAAAATTATGGCATAAGAACATTGCCTGCCGGAACAATTATTCCTGCCGGTGTCGACATTAATGATAATGATGCTGTTATTGAAAATTTCCAGTTAATTTCCGACCTTGAGCCTGAAGCAACTATATCAGTGTTTTTTGTTAATTTGTTTGATTTTTCTGAAGTTGCAGATTATAATATAACCGCCTATACTCTTATGCCGGGTGATACCGACTTCTTTAACCCCGGCTTTTTTAATGATACAACTTCTACAAATATTACTGTTTTTGGATTTCCTGAAATATCAATTTGGCCTGTAGATACTGTTTATACTACCCAGCCTGATTTGTTGACTTTTGATGCAGGACCCGGATTTGTTAATTATTTATGGCAAGATAATTCTACTAATCAAACGTATTCAGTATCAAGTCCTCATACTCTATGGTACTCCGTTACTGTAACCGACATAAATAACTGCCAAAGCTCAGATAGTGTTCTAGTATATACAAGAAATTTAGAAGTTACAGCATTGGAAGCTCCTCTTAGTAATTGCGAGTTCTTTGAGCCTGAGCCGGTAAAAGTGGTAATTACTAATATAGGATTCGACCCCTATGAGATAGGATCCAAAATACCTATTGATGTTTATTTCCAAACTGTTCTAAATGAATCTAAAACATTTTATCTCAATCAGCCTTTAAACCCAGGTGAAGATTTGATTTTTGATTTTAACAATGATGTAGAAATGATGAGCTTTGGGGAATATTTGTTCTCAATTCAAATGAATGTTACAGATGCTGACTCTGATGATAATATAAATAGCTTCAACGTTTATTCAAGAGGATACCCTGAAATAGATTTGGGCGAAACAATTTATTCATTGCAGCCGGATACAATTCAATTAAATGCAGGACCGGGTATGGCATTATATAATTGGAATGATGGATATGATGGCCAAATTTATAATGTTACAAGTAATTTAACTCAATTGTATTGGGTAAATATTACAGATGTTTATGGCTGTAGTAGTTATGATGAAGCTTTAATTGTTACCTATGATATTGAAGTTGCTGGTATAATAAGTCCTGAAGACGAATGTGAACTTGGAAGTAACCAGAAAATAACATTCCGTTTAACCAGCGCAGGGTTGGATGACTTTCCTCCAACAACTTTTGAGGCTTCACTAACTGTTGACGGGATTTTTTATGGAAGTCAGTTTTTTAACATAGAAAACCCAATAAACATTGGAAACGCTATCGACTTAGAATTCGATTTTTTTGTCAATATGACTGCATTTAAAACATATAATGTTGTTGTTGAAGTGTTTAATGTTGATGCAAATCTATCGAATAATGTTTTGTCAGTAGATATAATTACTCATGGTTATCCGGAGCCATATTTACCTCCTTATATCATTACTGACAATCCTTCTTCTGTGATTTTAGACCCCGGGGCAGGTTTTAATTCTTATCTCTGGAATGATAATAGCACAAACCAAACTTTATCAATCAATGATTGGGGGGTATATTCAGTTACAGTAACTAATAATTTTGGGTGTGAAGGCAGTGTCACTACAATTGTTGTCCCTGAAGAATGGGAATTATCTTTCGAGGAAATTGTTTCTCCTGTGATTGTTTGCTTTAATGAAGGGTTAGAAGTTGAACTGATATTTAAACTTTTCAATCATGGTCCCGCTCCTTTATTGGTCGGTGAGGAAATAGATTTCTTTTACGAAATAGATGGAGCCGGTTTAATTGAAGAAACATTTGTGCTTTCGAGTGATTTTTATCCTAATACTTATAAAGACTTTTTACTTGCGAATACAATTAATGATGTTTCTGTTGGTATTTATAATATTGCGGCCTATTTTGATTATGATAATGATATTGATGAGACAAATAATATTATTCAAAGTACTTTTAATGTTTACCAAGCTCTGAGTACTGCTTTGCCGGATACGATATTTACGAGTACGCCAATAGGACATGTGATTGATGCAGGCGAAGGTTTTGTGTCTTATGAATGGGGGAATGGTCACAATGGAAGGTTTTATAATATAACATCCGGGATCTCTCAATGGTATTATGTTTTTGTTGTTGATGTAAATTTATGCTCTGCCTATGACTCTGTTTTCGTTTTGACTTACGATTGGGCTATTACTGATATTATTTCGCCTGAAAGTAATTGTGTTATTGAAGAACAAAATGTTTTCGCTTTCAAAGTTAAAAACATAGGATATGACACATTTGAACAAGGTTTTTTAGTTAACTTTTCATATAGCTTTAATGATAATGATTTCATTGAAAAAATTGTTGAGCTTCAAAATGATCTACTGCCAAATGGCGAAATTACAGTAGAGTTTGAAGAGCTTTTGGATATTACTTCAATAGGTGAGTATAGTCTTGTAGCTAAATTTGATTTGATAGATGTTTATCAGAGTAATAATATTAAGGAGTTTATTGTTGAGCACACCGGCTGGCCTCAGATAAATCTGGGACCTGATATACTTACAAACAGACCTGATACTGTTGCGCTTGATGCCGGGGCCGGATTCGCATCTTATTTATGGCATAATGGATATACCGGTCAAGTTTTTGATGTGTCAAATTTTGGATTACATTGGGTTGAAGTACTTGATGTTTATAACTGCGATGCAAGAGATGAAGTTTTAATTTCCCCTGCAACAAATGTTGTCGATGTTGATAATAAGGAGTGTAATATTTTTCCAAATCCCGCTAATGATTTCATTAATATTCAATGCTTGAATCTTGATGAGAAAAAGTTTGAGGTTCAGGTCTTAGATTTGACAGGGAAACTATTAATCAGTCAAAAAACTACTCCAACGCCTAATTATGAATTAAAAATATTTATTGGCGAATTGAAAGAAGGTGCATATTTTATTAGAATAATCGGCGAAAATGAATTCTATATTTATAAATTTGCAAAGATTGAGAATAAGAAATCGGTTAGAAAATAAAGGTTATAATGAGGTTTTTCAGAAAATCAAATAAAACAAAAACATTGCTGCTAAACTTTCAGCCTATAAAATCATTTTTTATACTCTGCGTTTTATTATGCTTTAATATAATGTTTGTTTTTGCACAGGAAAAATCTTGTCCTGTGCATGTTGCAGATTTATCTTCTAGTCCAACAGCTTCTGTTTTTTTTGGAAGCCTTAATGTTAATAATCCCTGTTGTAGTGCACCTTCAAACCACAACTGCTTTACAATAGAATTATATTTGCACGAAGATGCAGGGGGCGTTATATTATCATGGAACACAGCCGCAGGCAATACCTTTTATTATGTAAATTGTGTTTATGGTGGAGCAGCTCCGGGAAACAGAGTCCTTAGGCTTTGTTTTGATGGCCTGGGTCCGCACTATTTTACTTTCTGCAGAACCGGCAATCCTACTTATGATTTACTTATAACGTCTGTTATTATTGACGATATTGACGTTGTACTGCCTCCTTTCAATGATGTTTGTGAAGATTCTCCCTTATTTTTCTTTAATACAGGCACCCCTACCGGAGGAACTTACTATATTGATGGTGTAATGGCTTTCTGGTTCGACCCTTCAGAACATGGCCCGGGCACTTACGAAATTACATATATTTATGAAGACCCTGTTTCTGGATGTACTGGTTCAGATACTCAAACTATTACAGTATATCCACTGCCAGTGGTTGATTTTCCTGATATAGATGCTTGTATGTACGGAAATTTGCATGCTTTGTCCGGGGCTACACCGCCAGGTGGAACTTACTTTGGAAACTTTGTTTCCGGAGGGAATTTTGATATGGGTGCTTCTGGCCCTGGTACTTTTGAGATTTTCTATGGATACACTGATGCAAATGGTTGTTATAACGAGGCATCAGCATTTATTACTGTAAATCCTTTACCAAATGCAAATGCAGGTCCTGATCAAATTATCCCAGAAGGCACAACTGCTAATCTTAATGCTGCGCCCGGAGGTGCAGGGAATTACTCATATTTTTGGTCTCCAGCTGGGTTGGTTATTGATCCAAATAGTCAAAACACAACCACTGTGCCATTATGGGTTACTACAATTTTTACGCTAACTGTTGTAGATGAAGATACTGGATGTATTAATACTGATCAGGTTATTATTTATGTGACAGGTGGTGATCTTGAAATTCTGTTTATTGAAGCAAACCCCACTGAAATATGCCTTGGTGAAACTGTACAGCTTTTTGTTCTTGTCACGGGAGGTACCGGCGCAATAACTTATGCATGGACAAGTGACCCTCCGGGTTTTGTTTCAAATGTAAATGACCCTATAGTCAATCCAATTGTAACTACAACCTATTATGTTACGGTTACAGATACCGGGCCTCCTGTGCAAACAGCCTCTGCCGAAATCACCATTACAGTTAACCCATTGCCGGTTGTTACTCTTCAGCCCTTCGACCCTGTGTGCGGGAATACTAATGAATTTATTCTTACGGGTGGATTGCCGTTGGGGGGAACATATTCAATTCCTGCAAGGAGCTTGTATAACATTGCATCAATTAACCCATTGCAATTAGGAAGTGGAAGCTATATTGTGGTTTATGAGTATTATGACGTAAATGGTTGCTTTAATTCTGATTCAGAAGTTTTAATTATTTATCCTGCCGTGAAGGCTAGATTTCATCCTCAAAGAACTTTTTGTGAATCTCATGAAGTCACATTCTTAAATCTTTCAGAAAATGCGATATCGTTCGAATGGCATATTGATGGGAATGTTTTCTTTACTAACTTTGGAGATCCTTCATTAACCTATGTTTTTGATGAGCCAACTGATTATGAATTTGTAACAGTAGTTCTTATAGCTGTTGATGAACATGGATGTGAGGATATTTTTAGTAAGCAATTTAAGTTAACTCCACCTGTGGTGGCTGTTCCTAGCCCACTGGCCGATCAATCGGGCTGTAGCCCTCTGGAAATTGATTTTTGGAACAATTCTTATGGCCCAATATTTTATCATTTGTGGAATTTTGGTGATGGCAGCTTCTCGATACAAAATAATCCTACTCACACATTTACAAACTTTACAGATCAAGATACCACTTATGTTGTTTTCTTAACTGTTGTGTCTGAAAACGTTATGTGCACTGATTATGATTCTGTGCTTGTAACTGTTCACCCGTACATTGAAGCAGGATTTGGCTTTACGCCCTCAACATCTTGTGCCCCACATGAAATTACAATCGAAAATACTGCTATTGGGGCCGTTTTTTATGAGTATTATATTGATAATGTGCTTGTTTCAAATTCAAATGCTGATTTTGTAAATATTTCTCTTGATAATTTTACTGATGAACCAATTGAATATATAATTACTCAATATGTTGAGAATAATCAAGGTTGTCGGGACTCTATTGTCGATTCGATTATTGTTTATCCTTTCTTAAGCAGTGGCTTTGCCCCTTCAGAAATTGAAGGCTGTGCTCCTTTTTCTGTAAATTTTAATAGTACAGCTGTTGGAAAGATTGACTATTACTATTACAACTTTGGAGATGGTGGTAGCTCGGTTTTGTCAGATCCTTTGCATGTGTTTGAAAATAAAACAAATGCAACAATTGTATATACTGTAATGCAAATTGTTTCATCCGAGTTTTTCTGCTCTGATACTTTATATATTGATATTACTGTTCATCCTGAGATTACAGCTGATTTTTCTTTTACACCTGAATTTGCTTGTAATCCGGCTATTATTGATTTTTCTTCTAATATTATTGGTTATTCGGGATTCTCTTATTACTGGGACTTTGGTGATGGGTCTCCAGCCGTTTTTAATACACCTGACGTTTCTCATACATTTGATCACAACGACCCAACCCCACAAACGTATATAATTAGTCTGGTTGCTGAAAATGTTCAAAATTGTATTAGTCGCCAAGATAAGGGAATAACAATTTATCCTAAGATAATTGCAGGATTTGATGCTTTACCAATTACGGGCTGCAGTCCTTTGGAAGTCGATTTTGTAAATAACACTATTGGAGGAAATTCCTATTTGTGGCTTTTTGGTGATGGTGGAAGTACTTTTGAAACAAATCCTTCTCATATTTTTACTAATAACGATTTTTCCAACACCACCTCATTTAATGTTGAACTTAAAGCCGTGTCTGAATACCTGTGTCGCGATTCAATAGAAGTTGTCATAGAAGTGTTTCCTGCAATTAATGCGAATTTCTTTGTAGAAAAAGTTGCCGGTTGTAGCCCTTTTACTGTTTCTATAGATAATTTGTCTCTAGGGGTTACAGACTTTGTTTGGGATTTTGGTGATGGTAGCCCCACATCTAATGATGGTAATCCTGTTATCACGCACACATACATTAACCTTGGTTCTGATCCCATTGATTTTATTCTTGCTCTAAATGTAAATAATACTGATGGATGTGATGATTATAAAGAAATAGTTATAACTGTTTATCCTGAAGTAACTGCTGACTTTACTTATAATCCTGATGGATGCAGCCCACATGACCCCGAGCTGGTAAATTTGTCAGAAAATGCTCATTACTTTTTATGGCAAATGGGTGACGGAATTATTTCAACACAGCAGAATCCATTACATATATATTATAATCATAGTTATACTGACGTTGCAACATTTAATGTCTCATTATTTGCTGAGTCTATCTATGGTTGTGCAGCCTTGATTAATTATAATATTGATGTTTATCCAAGGCCTGATATATCATTCTACGTTGAGAATCCTCAGGGATGCTCACCTCACGATGCTGTTATCGTCAATCAGTCTATTGGTGGTACAGATTTTTCTTGGGATTTTGGAGATGGAACTAACGGAATTCAAGATGATGCATCTTTCACTCATTTGTATGAAATTGATTTTGATGATAGCGCTGAAATTTATACTATAATATTAGAAGGCTCAAATATATACGGCTGTGACAATTTATTTAATCAGCAGGTTATAGTTTTCCCAAATATTGAAGCTGCTCTTTCTACGGATGTTATTCAAGGTTGTCATCCATTAACGGTTTCATTTACAAACGAGTCAAGGGGTGCTACTGCATATTCTGCATTTCTTTGGAATTATGGCGATGGGCAAACGTCCTCTAATATTTCGCCAATTCACACTCATACTTTTAATAATTATAGTTATACAGATCCTGTAACATATAATGTAATGCTTGTTGCATTTAATGAAAATGCCTGCAGTGATACTACTTATGTCGACATCACAGTCAACCCTAGGCCTTTTGCTAAGTTTTCACTGCCTGTTAGCTCCGGATGCTCCCCATATGAATTTCAAATAGTAAACACATCTGTTGGTGCACTTAATTATCAATGGAATATGGGAGACGGAAATGTTTTTAATCATAACACATCATTTAGTCATGAATATAACCAGCCTGCAGGTGCCGGAATTGGCATTTTTACAATAAATCTTGTAGTTGATAATATTTATGGTTGCTCTCACTCATATAGCCAAAATGTAACAGTTTATCCTGACATTACTGCTCAATTTGACTTTGTTGCTGAAGGTTGCCACCCTCTAAATGTTAGCTTTAATAACACATCTATTGGTGCTAATTTTTATAATTGGGATTTTGATGATGGAAGCTATTCTCAAAATGAAAACCCTTTGTATGTCTTTTTGAATTTTGATTATGAAAATCAGGAATCTTATGATGTTACATTATCTGTTGTTTCTGCATTTGGGTGCATAGATTCATATAGTCAAACAATTATTGTTAATCCTCTGCCACTTGCTGCCTTCGATTTATCTGAAGTAGCTGGTTGCTCGCCCTTTGAGCCAGACATCTTTAATGTTTCAATTGGTGCATTGAATTATTTATGGAGTTTTGGTGATGGTAATAACTCTAATACAGTTGGAGATTTCTCCTATGAATGGAATAATACAGGACTATTGCCCGCAAATTATTTAGTTTCATTAACTGCCGAAAATGTATATGGATGTAGCGATGCTACTTCTTCAACAATCGCTGTGTATCCTGAAGTTACAACTGTAATTTCAACTGAAAACGATTTGGTAGAAGGTTGCTCAAGATTAAACATACAATTTTATAGTTCAACTAATGTTGGTGTAACAATGCTTTGGAATTTTGGTGATGGCGTCACTAGTACAAGCATTAATCCTTTACATGTTTTTTCCAACTATACTGCCAACTCAATAGTATATAATGTCAATTTAACTACTGCTTCATCATATTTATGCTTAGGTTATGATAATATTGATATAACAGTTTTGCCATCACCTTTGGCCGACTTTAGAGCAACTCCTGCTTTGCAGGTTTTCCCATCACAAACAATATATCTAGAAAACCAGACTAGTCCGGGTGATTACAGTTACATTTGGTCTTTCGGAGATGGTAATACTTTTAACACAGATTTAAGAAATCCATTTTATCATAATTACAATAGAGACCCAGGAGATTTTTCTACAATAATATATGAAGTTGAATTGCAGGCATACAACGATCACTGCTATGATTCAAAGATCAAATATGTAACTGTTACATCTCCTATGCCAATTGCTGCATTTAGTCCTTCAACAGAAGGCTGTACCCCATTTACAGTGCAGTTTCAGAATCAATCCTTATATAGTTATCAATACAGATGGTACTTTAGAGATGGAGCAATGAGTGTTATAGAAAACCCAATTCATACATTTTTATTCCCCGGTATTTACGATGTGATGCTTATTGCTATTGGCGATGGAGGAGTTGATACTACCTACAGAAGAATTGAAGTTTTTAAAAACCCAACAGCATTATTTGAGCTTGTTAGCCCTTATGTAAGAATACCGGATGAGCCACTCAGACTTGTCAATAAGTCTGAGCTGGCAGAATATTTCTATTGGGAATTTGGAGATGGAAATTCGTCAACAGAATTTGAGCCGGTACATTTTTACTCTGAGCCAGGAATGTACTCTATACTACTTGCTGTAAGCACAAGTACATTTCCTCAGTGTCACGATACATTGATTATTGAAAATGCTGTCAGGGTTGAAGAAATTTGCAGGATTCATTTTCCTAATGCATTTACTCCTAGCTTATCAGGGTCTAGCGGAGGCTCATATGATTTAAATAATATAAACAATCAAGTGTTTTTCCCATTATATGAAGGAATTGAACAATACGAGCTTTCTGTTTTTAACCGCTGGGGAGAAATGATATTCTATACAACAAATCCTTTAATTGGATGGGATGGATATCATAGGGGCGAACTTGTGCCATTAGGTGCATATGTTTGGAAGCTAAACGCGTTATGCACAAATGGCAATCGCATAGTTAGGTCTGGCACGGTTACTCTTCTAAGATAGTTTATCAAACAAGACAAATTGTCAGTGATAATTCCGGTGGCATATGCTTTGATATGCCTTCGGAGAAAAATATTTTTAACTAAAAAATTATAGAAACATGCAAAAAGGAAAAATAAAAGTTCAAACAGAAAACATTTTCCCAATTATTAAAAAGTTTTTGTATTCCGATTCTGAGATCTTTCTAAGAGAACTTGTTTCTAATGCAGTTGACGCTACTCAAAAGCTAAAAACACTTGCTTCTGTTGGAGAAGTTAAGGGGGAGCTGGGAGATTTATCTGTTGAAGTTGTGCTAGATGCTAAGGCAAAAACTCTTACCATTAAAGATAAAGGTATTGGCATGAATGCTGAGGAAATTAATAAATTTATAAATCAAATTGCATTCTCAAGCGCCGAAGAATGGATCGAAAAATATAAAACTTTTGAAGGTAAGAACCCAATAATCGGACATTTTGGATTAGGGTTTTATTCTTCTTTTATGGTTTCGAAAAAAGTTGAAATAGTCTCTCTATCATATAAAGAAGGCTCTGAGGCTGTTAAGTGGGAATGTGATGGGAATCCTGAATTTAAAATATCTCTAACAAAGAAAGAATCTAGAGGTACAGATATTGTTTTATTCTTAGCAGATGATTCAGAAGAGTTTCTTAAGGAGGACAGAATATTAGGATTGCTTAATAAGTATTGCAAGTTTTTGCCGGTTGATATAGTTTTTGGAACAGAAAAAAAATCTGTTAAGGCAAATGAAGATGAAGAAAAAGAAGGCAAAAATAAAGATGTAATAATTGAAACTCCAAGAATAATAAATAATACTAGGCCTGCATGGACATTAAAACCGGCTGATCTTAAAGAAGAGGACTATAAAAAATTTTATAACGAATTGTATCCATTCTCCTTTGAAGAACCTTTATTTAATATTCACTTGAATGTTGATTATCCTTTTAATCTTACCGGAATTCTTTATTTCCCAAAAATAAAGCAACAGATTGAAGTTCAAAAGAATAAAATTCAATTATACTGTAATCAGGTTTTTGTAACGGATTCAGTTGAGGGTATTGTTCCTGATTTTCTCACATTGCTTCATGGGGTTATTGATTCTCCTGATATACCTTTAAATGTTTCTCGTAGCTTTTTGCAAAGTGATTCTAATGTAAAAAAAATCAGCGCTCATATTACTAAGAAAGTAGCCGATAAACTTGAGGATATTTTCAAGAACTCAAGAGAAGAGTATGAGAAAAAGTGGGATGATATAAAGGTCTTTATTCAATATGGAATAATAAGCGAAGAAAAATTCAAGGAAAGAGCTGTAAAGTTCTGCTTATTAAAAAATGTTGACAATAAATATTTTACAATAGATGAATATAAAAATCATATACAAACTAATCAGACTAATAAAGATAAAAAGGTAGTTCATATATACTCAACCAACTTGATCGATCAACATAGTTTTATTGAAAGTGCCAAGGAGAAAGGATATGATGTCCTTTTGTTCGATACACCAATAGACAGTCACTTTATTAATATGTTGGAGTCTCATCTTGAGAATGTTAGCTTTGTTAGAGTTGACTCAGATGTGGTTGATAAACTAATAGGAAAAGATGAGGAAATGCCCTCAAAGCTTTCAAAGGAGCAATTAGATAAACTAAAGGAAGATATCGAAAAATGCATCGATAAAGCTATGTTTAATGTAGTAATTGAAAATTTAAGTGAAACAGATCAGCCTATGATAATTACGCAATCAGAGTACATGCGTAGGATGAAAGAAATGTCGGCCTTAGGTGGAATGAATTATTTCGGACAGCTGCCGGATAACTATAACCTAGTTGCAAATAGTAACCACCCGGTTATTTATAAAATAAGTGAAGAAATAGATGGAGTAGGTAAAGAAAAGATTATTAAGCAATTGGTCGATTTGGCTATGATTTCTAAGAATCTTCTCAAAGGAGAGAAGCTTACAGAATTTGTGAAAAGAAGTATTGAGCTTACATAAAAAGCTCAATGTTAAAGCGCTGATAGTGAACGATATAATATAAGTGCTAAAAAAAAATTCAATTTTTTTCAAATAATACTTGATAGGAATAAAAAAGTAATTACCTTTGCACTCCCCAAATGAGAGAAAAAGGAGGGAAGAGGGGAAAAAAAGCTCATTGACATATTGATGACCAAAAAGCAAGCAAGAGAACCCGTTAATTTTCGAATTAATGGACTTAAGAAGCCAGGAGACAAAAAAAACTTAAAAGTATTAACAACGGAGAGTTTGATCCTGGCTCAGGATTAACGCTAGCGGCAGGCCTAATACATGCAA
>JAGXRQ010000082.1 GCA_018335675.1 Bacteroidota bacterium
TTGTACTCTTGTACTCTTGTACTCTTGTACTCTTGTACTCTTGTACTCTTGTACTCTTGTACTCTACTTTCTTGACCCGATTGATTCATGGGTATCCCTTTATAAATGTAAAAAATATATATAAGGCTTCCGCCTCTTACAATTTACCAAATATAAAAATCTTTTCAAATAATGTACTCTCCCTAAAAGTAATGACACTTCAAATCGTAAAAAGTTACAGGGGAATATCTGAAAATTACAATTTTATTTTTTCCGTCAGTTGTTACAAAGACGGGACAGAAGATTATAAAACGAAACGCCACTGAGTTTAATTCAAATTTAATAAATCATTTTGAAAGAGAAGAGGGAAAAAAATGTGAAGTTTAAGATTTGCCTTCATCTTGTCCATTACGAAATCCGATATGCAGCTATAAAAACAAATCCATCCGATGACTTCGAGCCACCGGATGAATGTAAAAAATAAATAAATTTGGGACAGAAAATCACCCCTGCAATTTATTGTTGCAGGGGGAATTGTTATTTGATAAGTAAAAGTTGACGTGAAATGTGTTCTTTGTTGGTTGTGAGTTTGAGATAATACACGCCTGAAGTATGCTGATGCCCGGAAAAGGTGAAATCATGACTGCCAATGGGGAAGTGTTCGCCTGAAGTGATTATTGCGACACGATTACCAAGCAAGTCGAAGACTTCAAGACGAATTTCTGATGGCTCTGTCAAATTTACCGATATTCTCGTTACATCACCAAATGGGTTGGGTTGGATGGTTATTCTATCTAAACTTCTTTTTTCCAAATCTGAAAAATTCTCATATTTATTTGATTTAAATAAAGGGGGATCAGAAGAATAAGAGCAACCGGGACAATTGTCAATATACGCCCTGACATCTGAACCCGATTCAATTGTAGTACCGGGGTTAAAAACAATTTCCTGACCTGAACAAAATGTAATAATACTGCTATTAAAAATACTTGTTTCATTTATATTTGCAATCTCAATTAAGTTTGAAGCAGCAAAATTTCTTATTACATTATCCATGTCTTCATTAACAGCAATTACGGATGGAGTAGCAGATTGTGAACATTCAATTATTTTATGAGCTTTAGGTATTGAGTTGCCTCCTGCATTAAAAGCAACAACAACATAACAATATCTACCAGGTGATAAAACACTATTATCAGTAAAATTTATAATGTCCTCAAGAGTAGTTTGAATTAAACTGAAATTGTTAACTGTCCCATCCCATTCTTCAGTAGGTCCCATAGTTTTTCTATAAATTCTAAAGCCAGTTTCATTATTTTGAAAAAAAGTATAAAAATCAGACCATCCACCTAGTGTTGGGATATTCATTTCGTCAGGACAAGTGTTGTCATTCCAAATAAGATATCTGCTGTTATAATCTCCTGTAATTTCAAGTTGTGTAGCCGTAGCAGGCCTTTGCACCCCCTGATTATTGAATAAGGAATTATAAAAGGCGTTAATTGAAGCGGTTATTTCATTTTTTTGATAATTATCTAATGATGCTATCAATACTCTTTTGTAACCGTCAATTAGTGCGTAATTATTATATCTTGCATAAGCAACTCCATAGTCAAGATTATTTCTTAAAAAGGCACCTGAAAATGAAAGGTCTTCATTGTCTCCCGAATAATTATTAAATCGCTGGTCGTATCCATCATATAAACTATATAAGAATGAAGCTACAGCCCCCTCTACTGCAGTATTATTTCTACCTGTACATAACAATCCTTGACCATAATCAAAAAATTGGTAAATATTCCAATTATCCGGTACACAAGGTTGATAATCCCCACCTGTTAATTCAATTTGAGTTGAGTTTTCAGTTTGGTACCAATAATCCAAGCAAGCTGCAGAATAAAATTCAGCCCATCCTTCAGTAAAAGCACAGTCATCATTAGTTTGTTTGGTGAACCAGTGACCGTCTGAAGGACAGAAACCAACTGGAAAATCGCTATCTGCATTATGATGCGAATAATGTCCATACTCATGATAAGCTGTCCAAGCATCTGGGTAATAATCATCAAAAGTTATCATTTCCCATGAAGGAGTATAATAGGCTGTTGAACCTTGATTTGATATACATCTGTAATGAACGGCTGAAAGAGTTGTATTAAATTTTTCTTTTGTAAAAATCCATGCTCTGGTTAGATGTCTTATGGCAGCACCATAATTAAATTCAGATACGATATTAATATCTTCGCTTATGACTTCATCTGTAAACTGTGTTATATCAATATTGAAACCACTTTGTAATGCTAAAACACCACTATAAGCTCGACATGCCAAATTTCCATTAGCGACATAAATTCTTATTTGGTCTGCAATTTGATTTGCATCAACCGATGAATTAAATGAAAAATCAAAGCTGAAATTGCCTTGCATATCTGCATCATCCCAACCAATATGCCTATCCTGTTGATTGTCATTATCCCAAGAATAGGGAGTGTATCCTGTTGAGGGATTATTATCATAATCCCAGTCAAGCCATACTCTTACAGGAACACCTTTTTGAGTTCCATCATTAATGTCTGTAAATCTGATATTACCTGATATTTGAACTGTTATAGTAGTTTCCTGTAATTTATTCTCATCAATTTTACCGATTTTTTCATTTAACACTGCTTTAGAATTTCCCATTGAAAGCGTAGGCATTTTATAATTATTAGTATCTATTTCCGTACTGAACTTTTCAATTTTCTTTTCTTTAATTTCAAAATATAAAGTATGTACAGAATAATAAGAAAATTGAGGTTCCTTTTTAATTGGTTCTACTTTTACAGCTATTTCGATAAAATAGTAACCGTCTTCGGGTATTTTAAACAACCATTCTTTTTCAATCTTGCTCTCTTTAATTACTTTTTTTGATGAATCTTTGTATCGCTCTGTCTCAATCTCCATTTCCTTTGGGGAATGAATGAAGTAATTAATATCCCCTTCAATTTTTGACTTTAACTCAAATTTAAGTAAAGCCAGATTTTCGGTTTTTACTAATTCATATTTTGTAATCTCATAAGATTTTTCTTTTTTCTGATTTGCTTTCATTTGTTGACATATACCAAATACAAATAGAAAGATAATCAAACCATAAATATTTCTTGTCATATCTCACCTCTAATTACTTTTAAAATAAAAATACTCTACTAAGGTAGAAGTAAAATTTTGACTGCTAAAATATCTCAATAGAATTTTATGCTCCATATGAATTTGTTCTGACTGATATTTTGAAAAATCACAATCATACCACTTTTTTTCCGGTACAGATACCGGTTGTAGTTCATCACCTAATGAGCCGGGGAAATACAAAGAATCCATATCAAGGTAAATGGAGTCTATTTCAAGAAATGCTTGAAATTGAATCACATCATTAATTCTATATTTATCAACCTCCGATGAATCAATGATATACAGCCATTCTTGAGAAATAGATTGATTTGGATATATCTCTATCCTTATTCCTCTCCAATATTTGTCATATTTGTCGTTTGGGTGTCTACCTTTGAATGAGTACGGCGATAACAATTTAAAAGTTGTTCCCGAGCCTCCGCCAATGTAAAAAGAAAGATAACCTTTCATTCTATAATTCTGAACAGGTAAAGAAGTAATTATTGATATTGTATCGTTATATCTAACACTATCGAGATAAGTTATTTTAATTGGGCCTTTGAAAATCCTTTCACCAGCATAAGGTGCATCGGTATTTTGTGTACTGTTATTACAGGAAATCATCAGCATCAAAATTGATGCTATTGCGATAATTAAAGACTTTTTCATAACTTTATTCCTTTTGACTGATAATCTTTTTTATTTCTTCGTTTTCATTCTTGAGTTCAATGAATCTGCCCCCCGCATTTGTTGCGGGGGGAATGGGTTATTTAATAAGTAAAAGTTGACGTGAAATGTGTTCTTTGTTGGTTGTAAGTTTGAGATAATACACTCCGGAAGTATGCTTATGCCCCGAAAAGGTAAAATCATGACTGCCTATAGGGAAGTGTTCTCCTGAAGTGATTATGGCGACACGATTACCAAGCAAATCAAATACTTCAAGACGAATTTCCGATGGTTCTGTCAAATTTACAGATACTCGCGTTACATCATCGAATGGGTTGGGTCTTATCAATAAAGTAGGATTATGACTCATTTTATTTATGTAATCATTATTAGTTTGGTCGTTCACCAAGGGAATTCTAGATTTACTTGTGGGACCAGAACAGGTAGGAAATTCGAGTATTTTAGCATGGAAATTACTACCTTCTTCAGCGATAAAGTCTTTATTAATGATAATCACCTGATCAGCAAAAGCTCTTAATCTGCCACCATTTTCAACTAAAAAAATATCGGAAGAATGAATATCAGGATTGCCCAATCTTAATTCTTGCAAACCTTCCATAATAATGTCATGTGGACTTTCGATTGTCCTATCTTTTACATCCATTACTCCCCCAACTATTTCCTTTTCTAAAACATCATACAAAGACACACTGCAAAAATCAGTATGATTTTGATTTTCATTATTATATGAATCTTCATAATAATAATATTCATCAAATGGAGTAGATAAAGAAGCATTTTCAAGCCCATCTTTTATACTCAAACTTCCATAAATTAAATCAATCTGGGGATCATTTTTTATAATATCAAGGGAACTATATGTTGGAATAAAGGCAACATTAGGTCTGTTTAGATAACCTGCAGGCTGAAATAATCCAGTACTATTAATACCCTCAACAACCTGTTGGTTTATATTAGTAAAACCACCAGCAGTACAATCTAAACAAGGGTACTGTGTCAACGAAGCAGTTTGATCAATTACTGTTTTGGTCATAAAAAATGAACAAAGGAAACACCACCATCTAATCTTTCTATAATTAAAATTAAAATATAAAACATCTTTTTTTGATGAATAATGAAAATTAGAATTCATATATAATTTTATTTCAGCCATATAAGCATCATGATGCCATCTAACCATAGGGTCACCCGGTTCTAAATTCTGTTGTTTTACATTATTGATACTCCCATTAGAAATTGCAATATTCTTTGATAAATTTGGATAATTGCCCATTTGAATAAATTCATTTACTAATTGTGTTCGTAGTGAATGTTCACCATAACTAGCTGAAGGTGGAAAGGAAAAAAAATTTAAAGTAAAATAATTAATTAACATTTGTTTTGCAGCAGGTGATTTGATTGATTTTTCGAGAATTTGTCTTAGATCAAAACCAGTATTATAAGCAATTTCATCTTGAATAAAATCAGAAAGACTTCTCATTAAAAAATTTCCTAATATATCACCAAGAAATCCGAAAAGAAGTCCACCTATTTGTGAACCTACTTCTCCTAATAGATTATCAACTGTATTTTCTAATGTTTGTGCAATGAATTGATAAGGATACGGTATATGTGCACCTTGATGAGGCGTATCTCCCGAAATATAAAGTTGTACATTATGGTCAATTCCTTTACTTTCCATATCTAAAAGCGCATACCTTCCTACTAAACCACCCATGCTAATTCCAAACAAAGTAATATTCAAATCACTCTCGTTTTGTTCAAGTTCGGTGTTTACCCAGTCAATCAAGGTTTCAGCTAAAAATGCATTTCTCTGAATATAATCGGAACCATTATCATATTGTAATATGATTAAATCATATCCAGCTTCGTTTACTAAATATTCTGCAAAACTATTATAACAAGGATATGGTAATTTATTATAACCATTTAGATAATATATTATAACTTCATTTGTCTGAGAACCAAAAGGGTCAAATCCGGGCAAAACAATAAATGGCTTTTTAATTTCTGTATTATCGCAACCTAAATAAACACTTACCTTACCTGAAGCGTATCCACCCTGGTATGCTATATCAGAAGTTAAATTAAATTCTAAATCCGGTGACAAATAATCAGTAAGTAT
Source organism: Bacteroidota bacterium (assembly GCA_018335675.1). Classification (GTDB taxonomy): domain Bacteria; phylum Bacteroidota; class Bacteroidia; order Bacteroidales; family UBA7960; genus PWND01. The sequence continues at coordinate 5,933 of JAGXRQ010000082.1, forward strand.
AAAAGCGGAACTTGTAGAATGTATATAAATGGTTGAAAATGAATTATATTCAGTCCCGTTTTTAAATATACTGAATTTAACAATGTAAGTGCCGTTACCCGGATATAGAGCAAATAAAGTATCACCTATATTAATTTGTTTTTGACCATAACCATCACTAAAATCAATAAAAATACTATCAATTTGTGTTGATAAATTAGAAAATAAAAACATTGTGCTATCAATAACAAAAGATATATATAATTTTGAAAAGACTGTTCGCATTGACGATGCAGCGAGCAAAATATCCGATTCATAGGGAGAATCCTGTCTCCCCGGCACATCATAAATAATTTCATTATTTAGAGTTAGTAAACTATCATCAAAAGCATTCTGCTTTAATTTAGAGTACTCAAAAAAGATAACGCTTATTGGAACCAATGTTGAATCATAGTTTATAACTTTAGATTTTAAGGAATCCGTATGATAAATTTCATTGGGTATTGAATAATGAGAATTACGTATGCTTGAATAAATCTGATAGAATTTCAACAAATTTAATGTATCCATATTGGAGGTACCATCATAACTTTCCGGTCGAATCAACCATAATGTTTTATCAATTAGAATATTATTAATTGGTAAAAATGCTGTATTGATACTACCGTAAGTAGAATCAAAATCTGCTTTAATATTAATTTGCACCGATTCCAAAGAATCTATATATTCAAATTCTTGAGCAGATATTTTTATAAAATTCAAAAGTAAAACTATAAAAAATAATGAATATTTCATTTTGCTTCCTATTTTTCAAATTAATATTTCAATAATTACTATATGATTGATTCTTCAAATCGAATCTACCATTAGAAATAACAACTGAATCGCCGTTCTTGTTTTTCAATGTCATTTCAAATGTTCCACTTACATAAGAATCCATTGTATAATGTCCCCAAGTTAAAACATTTCTATCATCTACATAAGCAGGCTTGTAATCACGGTGAATTTTTGATAAAATAACATAATTAGAATTCAAATCTTCATCAATTATATTATATCGGTTATTGTTTGGTGAAATAAACTCTGCCTCTTTAATTTTATATTGTCCCTCGTGCAATACACTATCAATTTTAAAATTAATGAAATGTTTTTTATCCCAGTTATTAGCACCTATATCTATGAAAATTAATTCATTTGCCCTATTATGGCTGTTGGTGTCATTTTTAGTTGCAGCTATCTGCATACCATGAGACGAGCTAAATGGAAATGATAACTCTGTTTTAGGTCGCCATACTTCACCATTTAGGAGGAATGAAAGTGTGCCTTTTCCGCTTGTTGACGGCGATGTAAGAGAATTTTTGTCATCCTCCTCGCTACCACAAGCACTAAGAGCTATCATACTCGACAAAAGTATTGCTATTATGAGTTTTTTCATGCCTTTATTCCTTTCTGATAATCTTTTTTATTTCTTCGTTTTCGTTTTTGAGTTCGATGATGTATAGTGTTAGTTCTTCAATTTTTTTCAATAAGCGAGCTTGCATATCGCCAAGTTCTACACCGTTGTTTGCTACTTCTTGGGCATTGGGAATTCCAGGCAAATGCTTGTTTGTTTTTATGAAATCTTCAAGTTCACTAAGAGATTTTAACTTGTAGTCATCTTCGAAAACATAATCGGGCCAACACGGTGCACCCGAAAGTGATACTCGAACTTCCTTCGCACAAATAGTACCGTCAACTACTAATCTCTCAGCAGGATTTTCAACACCACCAATCCCTACATGTCCACCAAGTGGAAAAATATTGGGACAACCTTGTGCCTCTGTAAATGAATAGTTCGCAATAAACATTGCGATTACCATTGCAATATTAACTGCAACGTAACGTCTTTGTACTCTTGTACTCTTGTACTCTTGTACTCTTGTACTCTTGTACTCTTGTACTCTTGTACTCTACTTTCTTGACCCGATTGATTCATGGGTATCCCTTTATAAATGTAAAAAATATATATAAGGCTTCCGCCTCTTACAATTTACCAAATATAAAAATCTTTTCAAATAATGTACTCTCCCTAAAAGTAATGACAGTTGAAAGAGTAAAAAGTTACAGGAGAAAGGAAAATATTTTC
>JAGXRQ010000083.1 GCA_018335675.1 Bacteroidota bacterium
AAGGGGAAAGATAATTTCTTTCTCCTTTGTCTTGAAAAATATTATTTACTTTATATCCTCGTAAAAAGTTGCATTAATTACTTGAATTTAGGAAACCTAAATAAAATATAACTATGAATAAGACAAATATAATAACCTTTATAACAATATTGAATTTTTTGTTTTCATTTTCAAAAACTTATTCAAATAATAATGAATTTTGGATAAACAATCATTCTATATATTTAGAAATAGGAGGTAATGCAGGTCTTTATTCCCTAAATTATGATGTAAATTATTATAGCAAGAATATAAATAGTTTTGGAGGAAGATTTGGATTGGCAGTTATTCCATCTAGTACTTTGCCTTCTGTTTTTCCATTTGAAATATATGGCTTGCTTGGGAAAACATATCACTTTATTGAATATGGTCTTGGGTATACACAAATTTTTTATTTGGTCGACCAATCTTTAAATCCATCAAGTATTATTTTAGCTAGATTAGGCTATAGATACCAAAAAAGACAAAAAGGAATTATGTATAGAATTGGATTTACGCCCATATTAAAAAATGCCACCGATAAATTTGGCGTATTTAGACTTACACCTTTTGCTGGCATTTCAATCGGCTGGGCATTTTGAAATAACGGATACTCATGATTATTCAACACCAAACCATGCACCAAAAAGTAACTGGCAAAGTAGCATACACTGCAAAAGAAACTATCAGGTTTTGCAGTGCAGAGACTTATAATACCTTTACTGTTGAGCCCGATTTGGCGTTTGGGGTTCAGAGTTTGGCGTTTTTTGAATATCGGATTTGTTTTGAAAGGACATGGAAACCTCCGAAGAATGAGGAGTTTTCATCTTCCTGGGGATAATTCCTCGCAAAAGCCGCAAAATTAAAAACACTCCAAAACTCCAAAGGCAGTTGCGAAAGGCTTTGGCGGTATAGATATGGTTTTGCGAACTTCGCGTTTAAACTTTTGCGAGCTTTGCGTAAAACTTTTTCTGCTAAAAAAACTGCATACTCTTTCAAAATAATAATTAACTAATTATTCAAGAACTAATCAAAAGGCATGAAAACATATTATGTAAAGCTTCTTATCATATTGCTTACCTTCACTTCAAACTCAATCTATGCTGAAGACAATGCGAAAAAAAACTACAATTCCATCGAGATTATGGGTGGCACGAATTATAATAAATTCTTTCGCTTTGGTTTTATACCTAACCTTTCCTCTACAGGTGAATTTAGAGAAAGTTTCTCAATAGGGTATGAAAACACAAGGTTTTTCCCCATAAGAGTTCATGTGGGTATAGACTTTTATGAAGGCAGTATCGATTTATCAGAATCATACAACACCCATGGTTGGGGGCTAAATGCTGACATAAAAAAACATGTTTTCTGTTTGGATATTTATCCGGGCAACTTTAAACCTTCGAAAAACATTGATCTAAGCTTAGGAATTGGTCTTACCTTTCTAATAGATGATGTATTTTCTGGAGAAAGCTATAGTTATTCATGGATGAATAGCAGAACATTAATTCTAGAAGATGAATATGGAAGTATTAGCGAATATTTTTCTTTAGGCTTAAAATTCCGCCTTGCATACAATCTTAAGATGTTTAACTCTCTCTATTTAACACCTCAATTCGTCCAGTTTCTGGGTTTAACCGACGACTTATCAGTTTGGGGAGATGTTAAATCTTTTCGAAATTATTTAGCTATTGGAATTAAAAAAACTTTTTAATTTTATAAACCTTTCATAAAATGGAAAAAATAATTAAGTCTATTTTGTCGGTTATCATTATTTCAACAATATTATTGTTAGTTTTCACAACATGCAGAAAAGAAACCAAACCACCCTCTGTACAAACTTTTGAGGTTGAAAGTATAACGCATTCTTCTGCCACTTCCGGTGGTGAAATAGTTGAACATGGAGGTGAATTTGTTTCTGCAAGGGGTGTCTGCTGGAGCACTAATCAGTATCCGACTATTAGCGATTACAGAACAAGGGACCAAAATGGGATAGGCAAATTTTATAGTTGCCTTAGCGACTTAGAGCCAAACACAACTTATTACATCAGAGCTTATGCCACAAATAATGCCGGAACAGGTTATGGTGCTATTTACCGGTTTATAACCAAACAACCGGGTGCCGACCAACAAGGTGACTCAATTACTGATTTTGATGGCAACAGGTACAAAACTGTGTGGATTGGAGGAAAGCTTTGGATGGCAGAGAACCTACGTACAACACACTATAATGATGGAACACCTATACCAAATATTACTGACGATTTGGAATGGCAAAATACTTCTACAGGAGCATACTGTTGGTATGAAAATGATTATGAACAATTTGGCAGCAAATATGGTGCTTTGTACAATTGGAACGCTGTAAATACAGCTAAGCTATGCCCGGTTGGATGGCACGTCCCAAGTATTTCAGATTGGACAGAATTAACTTGTTACGTGGGTGGCGAGAAGCGGGCAGGAGGAAGACTGATGGCTCCAAATGGGTGGGCGATTTATGGCTCCTGGGATGATGAATATCAGTTCTCTGCCCTCCCCGGCGGCTATAGACCATCTTCTGGCTTCCAAGACAAAGGCGATAAGGGACATTGGTGGAGTAATAATGAGCACGATAATACTTTAGCACTTAGTAAATACATTGACTATTACTCTCCTGATTTTCCTACAGTAAGATCTAAAAAACAAAGTGGGAAGTCTATTCGTTGTGTGAAAGATTGAACTCATGAAGTACATTATTTGTGGTATTCGTTTCGCTCCTACAGAGCTCTCGTTTTATAATCTATCGCTTTTCTATATACATTTCGCTCCTAACGGAGCTTGCTTTTGAGAAATATATCGCCTGATTGGTTGTGGATTATTTAAGGATAAATTAAGTTATTGTTACAGGGAATCTTTTAACCACGGGATATCTCGCGTACTTCGACTTCGCTCAGCAAAAGCTGCTCGATATTACGTGCAGGTGACATCTAGTATCCCCGGAAGCTTCCAGTTCCGCTATCGCGGAAGCTGGAAGTTCCTCTAGAACTGTAAGCTCCCGATAGGGACTTCCATCTTCGGGTCGCAGATTACAAATCTTCAATCTTATAAATCTTATGAATCTTCAATCTTTCAATATTTTTTCGTACTTTTGTAGTCCCAAAACAGGGGCTGATTTGGATTTGACAGCGAGTTTTGTGGGAATATAAGCATGCCGAGCATTGTGAAAGTGGCTCGTAAATCTCAATTCTCAAGCCTATAAACGGCAACGATTACAATTACGCTATAGCTGCTTAATATTAGATATTAGGCACAAGCTGTTTCCCGGGAAGCTACTCCTGACTGCGTCCCAGCGGAAGCATCGATAAAACTCAGGATAAGGCAATTTTCGCTTCGCAAATTGTTCGAAAACCTCAGAAGCTTAGGTGAAAGATAGGGTGCTTTTTCCCGGTCTAAGCCGAAATTCAACAAAAAGCTAAGCATGTAGAAAGTATTTTTGCTGCTTGTTTGGACGAGGGTTCAAGTCCCTCCAGCTCCACTAGCAAAGAAGGCCGGAAATTCCGGCCTTCTTTTTATTTCTTCAAACTCTTCACCACATAAACAGGCTCAACAGTTATTAATCCATCACTTATTGTCTCTTCCAAAAATGGGACAATTTTATCGAGATTCGCTTCATTATCAACAATCTCAACAACAACATGCAGTTCTTCAGAAAGATGCATGGGCTTTCCTGCCAAACCACTAGATGCTGTGTATCCCATAATTCCCCTTAATACAGTTGCTCCTGCTAATTGCAAGTCCTTTGCTTTTTGAATAATGGCAACAAATAATGGTCTGTCATTATACATACTGTCTTCACGGATAAAAATCCTTAACAGCTTTCTTTCTTCTCCTTGTTTCATAATTTTTTGTGTTTTAGGTGGATAAGATGTCTCTAATTCAAATGTCAAAAAAAATTTGGTGATTGTCTTTTGAGTCATAAAAATATATAAAATTTCTGAGCATACAATAATTTTTTTCAATTAGTTATATGTTATGACAGATAAAATTCTTTTGAATAAATTCAAAACATATTCCCAGGACAATATACAAAACAATAATAAATCAGGCGTTTTATTCATCAATAATTAAACATTATATATTCTCCGTTTAATTTTATTCACTTTTTATTTGCTTTTATAAATTATTGATTTATCTTTGTGGAAAATATTTTTAAATATACAACAAGAATAATAAACTAAACACGAATACTGATGAAAAAGAAAATTCCCTCTTCATGTCCATCGTGCAACAGCCAATTACAGGTAAAAATATTGCATTGCAACACATGTGGCACAACTGTTGACGGCTTGTTTTCATTACCGTCAATTGCGATCCTAAGTCCTGAAGATCAGGACTTCATTATTGAGTTTGTAATAAGAAGTGGTAGTCTTAAAGAAATGGCAAACCACTTAAAACTCAGCTATCCAACCGTAAGGAATATGCTTGATGATATTATTAACAAATTAAAATCATTACACAATGAAAACAATAATTAACAACCTTCTGAGTGATAAAAAATCACTTTATAATCCGTTCAACTACATTGCAGGTATTCAAGCATTGATAATCGGACTACTCATAATTATAATTACATCATCTATTGGAGCCTACAGCGGAATACATTTCCCGGGAGTTCTTGATATAAAAATTGGATATGAAGGAAGCTTTTTAATGCATTTGGCTATATCTGCTATGGCTTGGTTTTCTGCTGTTGTTGTTTTATATATTATGGCAATAATACTTGCAGGGCCAAAGGTTAGATTTATAGACATTGCAGGCACATTGGCAATAGCAAGATTTCCTGCTCTTATTGCATCTCTTACCGGATTTATTAATGTTTTTAGCAAAGTTATTGATTATATTCTATACAAAGTTTTTGAAAAAGTGCAGGGGGTTGCTGAGATTGAAATACTAAAAATATCCGACCCTGGGCATGTAGCAACTTGGGAGTTTATTGTGGCCGCATTAATTGGATTATCTATGATAATAATTGTAGTATGGATGGTAGCAATGATGTTTCATGCATATAGAGTTTCTTCAAATCTTAAAGGCAGTAACCTTATAGCTAGCTTCATAATCGGAATTCTAATAGCACAGATTATTTCTAACATATTAATATTCTGGATAGCTGGAACATATATCATATAATTTTCAATATATATCATTATCAAATAAAAACCTCAAACTTATGAAACGAGCAATAATATTATTAGCAACAATTTTCTGTATTACAAATCTTCAAAGCCAGGATATTACGGGAAAATGGAATGGAATTCTAAAAGTTCAGGGAATGCAATTAACAATAGTTTTTAATATCGAGAAAAACGAAAGTGAATATTTTTCAACAATGGACAGTCCTGATCAAGGTGCATTCGGGATAAAAGTTGACAAGACTTCATTTTCAGACAATACTCTAAGGCTTTCAATACCCTCAGCAGGAATCGAATATTCAGGAGAGTTTTTGGGAGACAAAATATTAGGAACATTTAAACAATTTTCTTTTGAAACCGAATTAAACCTTACAAAAGATATAATTGAAGTTCAAAAGCCTAACAGACCTCAGGAACCTCAGCCTCCATTTCCATACATATCTGAAGATGTCTATTTTAAAAACACTAAAGATAATATAACCCTCGCCGGAACACTTACTATTCCAGGAGACAAAGGTAATTATCCTGCAGTTGTGCTAATTACAGGTAGTGGTCCTCAAAACAGAGATGAAGAAGTTTTCGGACACAAACCATTTTTGGTTATTTCCGACTATCTCACAAGAAATGGGATTGCAGTGTTGAGGTTCGACGACAGAGGAGTGGCAAAATCTGAAGGAAACTTTAGTGATGCAACATCTTACGATTTTGCAACAGATGCAAAAAGTGCAGTTGATTATCTTAAAACAAGAAAAGAAATCAATAAAAATAACATCGGACTAGTTGGTCATAGTGAAGGGGGTATAATTGCTCCAATTGTAGCATCAAAGTATCCCAACGATATAAGCTTCATAGTTTTACTGGCGGGAACAGGGCTTAGAGGTGATAATATTTTGCTTATGCAACAAGAACTTATTGGCAGGGCGATGGGAATGCCGGAAGACGTGATATTGAGAAACAAAGAGATAAATCAAAAAGCATTTGAAATGGTTATTAATTCATCTGATATAGATGCTTTAAGGAATGAGATGTTGGAATATGTAATGAACAATATAAAAAATGACCCTTCACAAGTCCCTCAGGGAATGCCTGCTGAAGATTTCGCAGAAATGCAGGTTAACCAAGTTACTACAACTTGGATGGTTAATTTCATTAAACTCGATCCCGCAGTTTATCTTGAAAAAGTAAAATGCAGAGTTCTTGCCGTTAACGGAGAGCTAGACCTTCAAGTGCCGGCCGATGCAAACCTTTTTGCGATTAAAAATGCACTGAAAAAGGGTGGGAATGAAAACGTTACTATTATTGCTTATCCAAACCTAAATCATCTATTCCAGAGATGCACATCAGGATTACCCGATAAATACATTGAAATCGAAGAAACTTTCTCAGTTGATGTATTGAAAGACTTAGCAAATTGGATATTAAAGAAATAAGATCTAAAGAAATACAAATCTAAAGACCTGTATTTCTTTCACTTACAACAAATATCAAAAAAATAATTCAAAAATATTTGTATTATTAAAAATGTGTGTTACATTTGCAGTGTATTAGTTCATTAATACACTGTTTTTTTATAATTAAAACCTTTTGCAACTATGGTAAAACTAGAAAACTTAACATTTGGCTATACTAAAAAAGCTGTTTTATTCAACGATCTTAGTATGAGCCTCGAAGCCGGCAGAATATATGGCCTGTTTGGGATGAATGGTGCAGGTAAAACTACTCTTCTGAAACAGATTGCCGGACTGCTATTCCCACTAAAAGGAAAATGCCTGATTTTCAACGAGCACTCTTGTGATAGAAAACCAAGTGCATTGTCCGACATCTTTTTAATTCCTGAAGAATTTGTTTTGCCAAACATTTCTTCAAAGGCATTTATTAAAATCAACTCTCCTTTCTTTCCGAAATTCGAAAGCATTCAAATGAATAATTACTTGGAAGAATTTCAAATTGATGATGAGAAAAAACTCACAACACTTTCTTATGGTCAAAAGAAGAAATTTTTAATTGCATTCGGACTAGCAACTAATGCAAGGCTTCTAATAATGGACGAGCCCACAAACGGGCTAGACATTCCTTCTAAAAGTCAGTTTAGAAAAATCATTGCATCATCGGCAACTGAAGAAAGGTGTATTTTAATTTCTACTCATCAGGTTAGAGACTTAGGAAACATAATTGACCAAGTTACAATTCTTGACAAGGGCAAAATCATTTTTAATCAAAACCTTGAATCAATATCTCAAAAGTTTGTTTTCGGTAGAATTAAAGATGAATCAGATGATAATGTTATTTACTCTGAAGACATTATGGGTGGAAAAGCTGCCATATGCTTAAATAATGGCAAAGACAGCGAGGTTGATCTAGAACTGCTTTTCAATGCAGTAATTAACAGCACAGAAAAAATTAATAATGAATTTAAAAAATAAAGCCATGGAAAATATCAATAAATTCAGTATTCACAGAATCGGTTATCTCGTTTTAAGACATCTAAAAATGAATATGCAGCCCTGGCTAATAGGCATTGCTGCAACAGCAGGAGCTTTACTTACTCTAAATATAATGGGTGTGATTACCTCTTTTGGATCTTTCAACCTAGAAACATTTGTCAGATTCGGATACTTCATCATGTTTGTAGGAGGTTATATTTTTACAAGTAGAATTTTTAACGAACTTCAATCTCCCGCAAAAAGCCATTTTTATCTTTCTTTGCCCGCAAGGCCGGAAGAAAAACTAATTTCAGCATGGTTGATAAGTTCAGTATTCTTTCTGATAGTTTCATACGTGTTAATATCTTTGATTAGCCTTCTAATTAGCGGCGTTCTTCTTTTATTTTTCGACGGCACTCTTAAGGTATTTAATCCACTTTCTATTGATGCCCTATATATTGCTGCGGTTTTTATAATAACTAACTCTGTGTTTTTTCTTGGCAGCATATATTTCAAGAAAAACAATTTTCTCAAAACAATTCTTACTGTTTTTGTGACTTTTGTAACGATTTTCACTTTTACTCTTATACTGATTCTTATAATCATAAAACCTTTCCAATATGCACATCATTCTGTTGGCTTTCAGATAGATTTTGCAGAAGTAGAATACATAAATAGTATCATATCATATTTGTTTTGGTATGCAATGGCCCCATTTATATTAGTTGTAAGTTATTTCAGATTAAAAGAAAGGCAGGTTTAACATGGAATTCATAGAACAACAACCAATTTACATGCAAATAGCCGATCACTTTTGTGACAATATTTTGCAGCTTAAATGGAACGCAAACGAAAGAATTCCCTCTGTAAGAGAAATTGCAGTTGCTATGGAAGTAAATCCAAACACAGCAATGAGGGCTTTTGTTTATCTTCAGGAGCGTGAAATTATTTATAATAAACGCGGTATAGGGTATTTTGTAAATGAAGATGGAAAAGAGAAAGCTTTGGAGTTAAAGAGAAGAGATTTCATAAAAAAAGAGATCCCTGAGTTCTTCAAAAAAATGCAAGTTTTGAACTTTACTTGTAAAGAAGTTGAAGAATTATACGAAAAATCAACAAAAAACAACAATAAATAAAAGACATTACATATGAAGACAAGTAATAAATTATTATTAGGTGCACTTTTAGTTGCACTTCTGGGAATCACAATTTCCGTTTTCCTAATGAAGTCAGTATTAAACAAAACCCTAATTATCGGCAAAGGCAATTTAATTGAAAAAACAATTGATGTTAATGATTTTACAAATTTGAACATAGCGGGTAATTACAAGATTTATTATACTCAAGACGATTCATACGCTGTTAAGATAATTGCGGAGGAAAATATAATTAACCTGATAAATGTATTTGTAGAGGAAGAGACTCTTAAAACATCAAGCGATTCAATGATTGTATCAAGCAATATTTCTATATATGTTACAGCGCCGAATATTAGTAACCTTATATTGACAGCAGGAAGTAGTTTTATTGCAGGGTTTATTGCAACTGATGAAATTAAAGTAACTGCAAATGGCGGGGTAAATCTTGATATTAACGGTACTTTTTCTGAATTTAACTTGTTTCTCAATGCCGGGGCCGACGCTATTATAAAAGGAAACAGCAAGCGTCTTTCAGTATTGGCTAATGCAGGAAGTTCGTTACAGGCGAAAGAATTTGAAGTATTAGAGGCTGAATTAACTGCAAGTTCAGGATCAACATTGGAAGTAAACGCGATTAATACTTTAAGCGTAGAATCATCCTCAGGAAGCTCCGTTATTTACTATGGAAACCCCGAACTAAAAAATATTATTACAAGTTCGGGAGGAACTTTTCAAAAACGAGAAAAAAATTAATAAAATAGATGCTTTTTAGCATTGTTTCGCCAGCCTGCCTGATGTGAGTAATTTACAAAGTAAATTGCCACATCGGCCTGATGCTGGTAATCTGTAAAATAAATTTTCTTATCAGCTTGGTGCCCATGTTCTACAAAAAACCATTTACCATCATTTCTTCCTGCCTGATGTGAATAATCTACCTTATATACTTTTAAATCAGCCTGATGTTCATAGTCTACAACATAAACTTTAACATTAGCTTGATGAGAGTATTCTACTGTATAAACTTTCTGTGCTGAAACAAAATATGAAATGAAAATTAACGATACTGTAAATAATGCTTTCATAATAAATGATTTTAATTAATTCAAAAATATAGCGTAAATAATCGTGCCATGTTTTGAATTAAAAATTAAATTCACCAAACCTAATCAAGGCCATTGTCAACAGCAAAATTAACTAATGAGGCAAGATTTCTTAACTTCAGTTTTCGAAGAATATTTTTTCTATGATTATTTACAGTGTGAAAACTAATGTCTAATTGAGATGCAATTTCTTTAGATTTATATCCATTTGCAAAGTATTTCACAATCTCCAACTCTCTTTTGGAAACTTTTTTCAAATGAGGATTATTTACCTTTTTAATTTTCTCTTTAAGAAGATTCTTAATGTTTTTATCATAATTTATATCAATAGAAAAATCTATTGAAACGCCTATAATTTCAAAATCATTTTCGTTTTTCTGACTCCGAAAAACTTTAGCATTTGTAAAAACCCACCCAAACTCACCATTTGCTTTCCTTACCCTATAAATTGAATTGAACACCCCACGCTTTTTCTTAATAAAAAACGACCTCATCTCATCCAATATATCTCTGTCTTCAGGAAGAAAGAACTCAGCAATTGCCTTGGCACAATCCTTTTTAATATTTATTTTCACTATTATCCGACTAAAAAGTAATTTTATTCTTTTTCAAACGTAACTACCAGATAAACAGGCATTATGATTTTATTTTTAAAAGCCACCCCCTATATAAATTGCAGGTTATACTGCAAATTTATTGGAGGAGAGCCTGTTCGTTTTAAATAATATCGGTTCGTGCTTCTTAGTAATTCAAACACATCCAACAAGCTTATCAGATGTATCCTTACTAAGGAAGCTACCACCGAAAACGCTTTTTTAGTTTGTGCCATTCTTTGTATTACAG
>JAGXRQ010000084.1 GCA_018335675.1 Bacteroidota bacterium
CCCTCGCTTGTGCACTTTTGTACTTGAGCAATGAGGACATGATTTAATGATTCTTTTCTCTATACGCTCTTGCTTCACATTCTCTAATACTTGACCTTTTAACTCAAAGTCTTTTAATAAGTCATCAAGTAATTGCTCTTGTGATGCTCCTGTTAACTCTTGGAATAAGTTGCGGATTTCTTGTATTGTTTTCATTTGGCAAAGATAATATATTTGCTGATATATTTAGAACTTAGCTTGAAATTTTAATGATAGATTCCAATGAGTCTCCCAACATTATTGAAGAAGCTGAGAAATTAAATATTGCAGGCAAACTAATAAAACCTGTTAAAACCAATGAGCTATTTAATGTTTTGTCAAATTATGCAAATAATGATTTCTCGAATAATATTGAAACAGAAGTCATAGAAGAACATAAACATAAATTTGCAAAAAAAGACCCGATAATACTTGTGGTTGAAGACACTGAAATTATTATGTTTTTGATAAAAACCTTTATTCAGAAACTTCTACCTGATGCTATTATCATTGAAGCAATAGATGGTGTTGAAGGAGTTGATAAATACAAGAAAGTTTCTCCTGACATTATTCTTCTCGATATTCAGTTGCCTAATAAAGATGGCTACTCTGTGGCAGCAGAAATTAGGGCTCATGAAAATCAATTAAATATTGAACCAAAAAAAATCATTGCACTAACCGCTAGAGCTGTTGCAGGAGAAAAAGAAAGATGTTTAAAAGCAGGTATGGACGACTTTATTGCAAAACCAATTGATGAAAACGATATTGCTAATGCACTGAAAAGACACCTGGCTGCTATTAAATGTAAAAAATCCGCAAAGAAAAAAGAAGAAAAGGAAAATCAGGAAAACTTGCAATCTTTTAATAAAAAGGATTTTATGGCCAGAATTGGAGAAGACGAAAATCAATACAAGGAACTTATTGATATGGCCAAAACTCAAGTGCAATCATATATTGAAAATCTTAAATCGTCTATTAATCAAAATGTTCCGGAAGATATACGCAAAAATGCTCATAAACTAAAAGGTGTTGCACTTTTTTTATGCTTTGAAAAGATCTCTGAACTTGCTCAGAAAATAGAGTTTGGATATAGTAAAGAGAACAAAGAACTAATTAGTATCTGCAAGAAAATTGAAGTTGAATTTTCTGATATTTTGAAATTGTTATAACAATAATAATAGGTTACGAATACAATATGACTAAAATTAAATTGCTAATTGTTGATGATTCAGCATTTGTAAGGCACGCCCTAAAATCAATATTTGAAACAGATTCTGAAATTGAAATTGTTGGAATAGCTGCCGACCCATATCAAGCCGCCCAAATCATGAAAATAAAGGCGCCTGATGTAATTACGTTGGATATCGAAATGCCAAAAATGGATGGACTAACATTCTTAAAAAAGATTATGTCACAACATCCTATACCTGTAATTATTATTTCCAGCCTAACAGCCTCAGGATCAGAAACTGCTCTAAAAGCTCTTGAATACGGTGCAATTGAAATAATTACAAAACCTCAACTAAACACAAAGGAATTCTTTGAAGAATCACGAATTCGTCTGTGTGATATTGTTAAGGCCGCAGCTAGCGCAAAGCATAGAACAATAAGAAACCTTAAAGAATATCATAAAGAGGTCCAAACTTCCCCAAAATATACCGCTGATGTTGTACTAACATCAAATGCCAATAATAAAAGCATGATTGAAACTACTGAGAAAGTAGTTGTTATTGGGGCTTCTACCGGAGGAACTGAAGCTATAAAAGAATTTTTAACAGCATTACCGGCCAACTCTCCAGGAATAGTTATTGTTCAACATATGCCTGAAGTTTTTACCAGATCTTTTGCTAAAAGAATGAATGATATCTGTAAAATAAGCGTAAAAGAAGCTGACAACAACGATTCTGTAATTCGTGGGTTAGCATTAATTGCCCCCGGAAATAAACATACTCTGATAAAAAGAAGTGGGGCAAAATACATTACTGAAATTGTAGATGGGCCATTAGTAAACCGACATAGGCCTTCTGTTGATGTGTTGTTTAGATCTGCCGCAAGATATGCCGGCAAAAATGCCATAGGAATTATTCTAACGGGAATGGGTAAAGACGGAGTAGCCGGACTTCTTGAGATGAAAGAGGCTGGTGCTAAAACCGTTGCTCAAGATGAATCTTCATCTGTTGTTTTCGGAATGCCAAAAGAAGCTATAAAAATTAATGCTGCATTAGATGTGCTGCCATTAAATAAAATTGCAGAATATGTTTTAAAATACCAATATAGCTGATAGTGTATTAAATCAATACCCACTTTCCATTATCCAGTATTGTCTTAAAAATCTGTTGTTAACAATTTCTATTCTATTCTTATCTTTCCATTCGAGAGAAACATCTTCATTGCCAACTCCCTCCGAGATTTTCTTCTTTAAATCATCCAAACTAGGTGAGGGGGAATCTTCATTTGATTTTTTAAATGAGGCTGCTAACGAACTTCTCCTTAATTCATGATATACACTTATTGCAATATCAATATTCATTTTCAAAACACTGAAATCCACAGTTTTATTCATATAACCGAACGGCTTTATAAGTTTTGCCCTTTCTAAAGTTTCCTCATCGTTTAATGATGTTAAAAACAATATTGGAATATCGTGCTCGTTCGATATTATTTTGGCTGCATCTATGCCATCCATTTCTCCCTCAAGATTAATATCCATAAGGATTATGTCAGGTAAGTGCCTGTTAACCTTTGCAATTGCAGACTTAGCGGAAACCGCAGTATCAACAATATTAAAATATTTACCAAGATTGTTTTTCAAGTATGACTGAACCACAATCTCATCCTCTACAATTAAAATCTTATGCATAGTATACCCTTATTTTATAACCATAATTCTAATGTGTTCAAATTTAAAAAAAATAATTAACAAAAATGCAATCAACTATAGATAATTCAGTGAGTGTATTGAAAAAAATGTTATTTTAGCCACCTATGAATTATGGTTGTTTAACAAGAGTTATATGTCAATTAATAACAATAATAAAGGCATAATTTCAAAGTTTGTGTTTTATGGGTTTTTGCTTGGATTAGCATTTCCTGTCATTGCTATAATTATTGAGCTTTTCTCAAAGGGTTTAGCATTAAGCTTTGATAATATTTCAGTTCTATTTAATACTCAACCTACTCTTTGGATCATTAATTTGGCTCCTTTTGTAATTGCTTTTGTAGGTTATTGGTTAGGTAATAGATTTTCAGTCCAAAATAAAGAGATTTTAAAATATGCTGAAAATGAAAAGAATAAGTCTGAGTTAATCCTGACTTTCACAGAAAAATTGGCTGAAGGTGATGTCAATGTTCAGTATTCTGCATTAGAGAAAGACAGTCAATTAGATGAAATTGGAAGGTCTCTAATCAAACTTCGAGACAATCTTAAAAAAAGTAAGGAAGAAGCAGAACAAAGAGAAAAAGAAGAACATCAAAGAAACTGGGTTAATGAAGGCCTTGCCAAATTCGGAGATATTGCAAGACAAAACAATGATAATATCCAAAACCTATCTTACAATATTATTTCTAACCTCGTAAATTATCTTGATGCAAAAATAGGAGGTGTTTTCCTGCTCAACGACGACAATCCTAATGAAAAGTTTTTTGAACTTTCCGGTTGTTATGCATTTAATCGGAAAAAGTTTCTTGAAAAGAGAATTGAATGGGAAGAAGGACTTATTGGTGCCTGTGGCATTGAATTGGAAACAATTTATCTTACCGATATCCCTGAAAATCATATGATGATTACAAGTGGCTTGGGTGAAACTAAGCCGCGTGCCTTACTCTTAATCCCGTTAAAAGTAAATGAAATAATCTATGGAGTTATTGAAATAGCATCTCTAAAACCTTTTGCAATATATCAAATTGAATTTGTTGAAAAACTTGCGGAAACGATTGCTTCTGTCATATCAAGCGCAAAAACTAACCTAAATACAGCTAAGCTGCTTCATGAATCGCAAGAAAAAGAGAAAAAGCTCAGAGTCGCAGAGGAAGAAATGCGAAACAATATGGAAGAGCTCAACATTGCAAAAGAAGAAGCCGCTCGACAGGGAGAAATGCTTGCAAATTTCACTAATGCTGTAAACCATACTCTAGTTAGGGCCGAGTATGATACAAATGGAAACTTAATATACGCAAATACAAGGTTCTTAAATAAACTTGGATATACAAGCAACAGAGAAATTGAAGGCAAACACATATCCATTTTTATTAATGAAAAGGATAAGGATTGGTTCTTTAAAATTTGGGACGAACTTTCAAAAGGTGGAAAGCATTTTGAAGGTGATATGAAACATGTTACCAAGCAAGGAAGGGATTTTTGGTCAATGGCTACTTATACGTGTGTAAGAAACCCCGACGGAACTATTGAAAAAATACTATTTCTTGGCATCGATATTACTGAGCAGAAAAAACAAAACCTCGATTATGAAGGTCAGATAGATGCTTTAAATATGGCAAATCTAAAAGCTAGCTTTGCCCCCGAAGGTGAGTTTTTAGATGCTAACAAAAAGTTTCTCGACACTTTGCAGCTTATCCCCAAAGACATTAAAGAAAAAAGCATCTTTGACTTAGTAAAAGGTCACAGTATAAAAAACTTCAGTTCAATTTGGAAAGATATACTTGATGGAATTCCTTTTGAAAGCCAACTTCAGTTCAAACTTGATAATGAAAGTGAAAAATGGCTACATGGAACATTCACAGCCGTGAGAGATATGTATGGTGATGTTGCAAAAGTTATCTATCTAGCTTCAGATATTACTGAAAGAAAACTTATTGAAATAGAAAACATAAAACAAACTGATCAGCTTAAAAAGCAAGAAGAACAATTACTTAAACAGCAAGAACAAATAAAAGAACAGCACGAGGAGTTTAAAAAACAAACTGAAAAAAACATTAAAGATATACAACTCGAAAAAGAAAGAAATGAAAAAACTCTTGAAGGTGCTCTTGACGCTATAGTTTCTATTAATCACAATGAAGAAATCGAACTATTCAATAATGCTGCAGAAGAACTTTGGAAAATTAACAAACAAGACGTTTTAGGAAAGCATATAAGAACAATTTTACCCCCACCCCATAACACTGTAAAACAAGGTGATGTCAGCAAATTTCTACAGTCTCCTGAAAATTACCTAATTGGAAAAAGAACAGAAGTAAATATTGTTGACAGTAATGGAGAAGAAATTCCTGTGCTGCTTACTCTTTCTGGTGTTCAGGTTGGAGGAAAACAAACTTATACAGCATTCATTCAGAATATTTCAGTTGAACTATTCTAGTTATCACTCGCTTTATTTGTATTCCTCAACTCCTTAGAAGATTTGTTCAGGTAATTAATATTTATATGTTGCTTGAATGCTTCATACCTTCTGGC
This sequence comes from Bacteroidota bacterium, assembly GCA_018335675.1. Lineage (GTDB taxonomy): Bacteria > Bacteroidota > Bacteroidia > Bacteroidales > UBA7960 > PWND01. The sequence continues at coordinate 5,429 of JAGXRQ010000084.1, forward strand.
AAGCATTGGCATCATTGCGGCAGCTTTCTGATTTTGGTTAACTTTTAAATACTTGTCAATTTGTCTGGCAGTTTCATGTATCTGCGAGGCGCCAATATTTCCACTTAACCCTTTTACAGTCATTACAACTAGCTTCAATGAATGGAAATCATTCATTTCTATAGCATTAATCCATCTTTTATAAATATTTTCCATATCTGAAATAAAAGATGAAAATATTTCAACCATGCTAAAATCACTGTCTTTGACTTGTTTTGTTATGGCTTTTAATGTATTCGGATTCAAAACCGGCAAATTATCAATATCAACAGCATCAATTAGCTCAAGCTCTTTTCTCAACTGCTTATCTTTATTTACGCCAAGCCAATATGATAGTTTTTTCTCAAGTTCGTCAAATTTAATAGGCTTTGAAAGAACATCATCCATCCCAATCGATTTATATCGATCAATATCTTTCTTTTCTACATTGGCAGTAAGCCCAATTATTGGCGGTATATTAAGGAAGTTTTGCTTTAATAGCCTTGTTGCCTCTTCACCATCCATCACAGGCATATTAATATCCATTAGAATCAAATCAAACTTAATCTTACCAAAAATATCAAAGGCATTAATCTCTGATTCCTGATATATTTCCAATGCATTTTTACCATTGTCTGCAACAACAACGGTACAGCCAAGCTTTTCCAACATAAGAGTAAGCACCTTCTGATTTACTTGCTTATCTTCAACCAACAACAAAGAGCTACCTGTAATATCCTCTAAATCTATCCCTTGAACAAGTTCTTCTATTGCCTCTTCTTGTTTATGCTCTTTAATATCTTGATCTAACATACTCCTGAATGTGAACCAAAACTTAGACCCTTCCCCAGGCTTACTAATAACCCCAATTTCACCACCTAAAAGATCAGTAAGATGCTTGCTGATTGCTAATCCCAAACCTGATCCCGTAGCTTTTTTTGAAACATTAGATTGTATTTGAGAAAAACTCTTAAACAACTTAGGAATATCCTTTTCATCAATTCCAATACCTGAATCTTTTATTTCAATTTTAATTATATAATCATTTTCAGCTATCTTTTCTACCATTGATATTTTCAACATCACATCGCCTTCTTCAGTAAATTTTATAGCATTAGTCATTAAGTTTGAAATGATTTGCATTAATCGCTTGTCGTCAGAAATAATTTCCTCTGGTAGATTATCCGGAATGTCATATACTATTTCTATACCCTTAGCATTTGCCTGAGGGTTAAAAATAAGCTTAACTGAATCCAACATTTCATATAATGAAAACTTCTCAGGAGACAAACTCATTTTTCCTGCTTCAATTCTTGAAATATCCAAAATATCGTTTATTAAGTTCATGATAGAATCTGCCGAAGTCATAATTGTTTTACACATCTGCTTCTGATCATTTGGCATTTCCGATTTTAAAAGCAAGTCAGACATGCCAACTATACTGCTAAGAGGATTTCTAATTTCATGACTAATATTTGCAAAAAATTGTTGCTTAATATCTGCCGTTTTTCTTGCAATTTCTATATCCTGCCTTAATTGCTCAGATTGCTTTTGCAAACTAATATCCTGTATTGTTAGAAACATTTTGTCAGGTATGCCTGATTTATCAAATTCAATTTTCCCTATTGAATGCAAATACTTTGTATTGTTATTCTTATCAACGATTCTGTACTCTATAGAAAACTTATTCCTTTTATTACTTACAACATCATCACGATAACTTTTATACCTGGGTCGATCATCCTGATGAATTAAATGTAAAAACTTTTCATCATTAAGGTCGTTTACATCATTAGAATCTAATCCTAAAATGTTTATAAAGGTGTTGTTAAAATTATATGTAAGTGTTTTAAAATCTATTTCACATGTTCCAAGGCCCGCAATAAGTTGAGCTTCTTCCAATCTTTCCCTATTAGCAATCAACTCTTGCTGTATAAAGCGCTTTTGAGTAATATCTTCGCTTACAATTAGGAAATTAGAGCTAAGTTCTAAATATATCAGCAAATATATTATCTTTGCCAAATGAAAACAATACAAGAAATCCGCAACTTATTCCAAGAGTTAACAGGAGCATCACAAGAGCAATTACTTGATGACTTATTAAAAGACTTTGAGTTAAAAGGTCAAGTATTAGAGAATGTGAAGCAAGAGCGTATAGAGAAAAGAATCATTAAATCATGTCCTCATTGCTCAAGTACAAAAGTGCACAAGCGAGGGAAACAAAAGAATGTTCAGATGTATCGCTGCCAGGAATG
>JAGXRQ010000085.1 GCA_018335675.1 Bacteroidota bacterium
AGGTGCTAATGAAAATATAAATGGGCTTATCAGGCAATACTTTCCTAAAGGGTCTTCTTTTGAAAATATTACTAATCAACAAATTCAATATGTTCAACACAAGTTAAATAACAGACCAAGAAAAAAATTGGGGTTCTTATCACCAATTGAGTTTTTATCATTAAATTTGATTAAACAAAAAGTTGCATTTGTGACTTGAATTCAGCACCAAAAAAATCAAGGCTTCGGATTTTTACCGACTAGCCTAAGTTCACTTCGCTTGAAAATTTGCAAGGCCTCGCAAATTAATTTTTATTATCAAGAATAAACTTTTAGAGCTTGCGAGTCTCAAATTTTCTCAAAAAGCTTCGTTTCACTAAGGCTAGTTAACGGTAAAATTCCGCAGGCCGAAAAAATGCAATATCCAATCTTACGAATCTTCAATCCTTTCAATCTGCACAATCCCAACTCCGTCAGGAGTTCAACATCAATAGCGTATAAAATTGCACGAAACCCAAGCGCTGTGCTAAACATTTTGTTAATTGCTGAAATGTTTTTTGGCAGCGCAACGGAGAGATAGGTTTGATATAAAGACATGCCTTTCCGGCATGTCTCCAATTAATGCGGCATGGCAGATATGTAGGGGCGCGCCTATCTTCTGGCGCGTCTCATATAGCTCCAGATAACAGTTGTTTTTTCAGAATCCCGAAGGCTCAGAATTTCCGCTTCGCTCCAATATGCATGTTTTTTGCAACCCATTTTTTTGGTTATTGTGCTCAAAAATAAGTGATCTTTTCTTTTAAAGTCGAATTGTTTTCAATTCTTATTTTCTAATCCAACCTGCTTTGCTTGTTCAATCAGATTCATGTATGTTTATTTTTTTCGTTTATAATTATTGAAGGCCTTTGTTATTTTTCTTCAATCAATTGTTTTCCTATATTTTGAAATGGTTTCATCAATGTGATTTAATTCAACTATCCATTCCAGTAAACCCTTATTTAACCATTCAATACCTTGAATAATTTCGTCCTTATAAGAATTCAGAACAATTAAATTCCAAGTAATTGCTTCGTGATGAAAGATTCTGTTTCTTAATTTTCTAATTCCATTTAATTTGGAACTCATTGTTTTTCTTTTTCTGATATTTTTCGGGCAATTTGGAAATGCTAATCTCAAGTTTTTCCATAAAGTCATTTCGAATTTTGCGTCAAACAATGAAGTCCAAAACCCAAATGATAGTTCTGAAATTATTCTTCCTGGTGTAATCTCTTTTTTCTCAGAGTATATGTTTGTTCTAGCTTGTGATATTCTGTCAATTTGAAATCTAGTCGCAATTTTTACAAAATCCTTGTTATCATACCATTCTCTATCATTGAACCTTTTAGTTAGCTGATAATCAATAGAATTTCTTAAGCCTATTTCTAAAACAGCAAGTAAAGGGTAAAATGATTCAGATATAAGAATGTTGCTTTTATAATGAGCAATTGCTTTTGAAAGGTCACTCTTATGGTAATTCAAGTATGGTTCAAGCCTTTCTTTCGAAATTATTCTTTCAACTATTGCGTTATTATCCATAAATGTATTAATTTTGTATTGTAGTCCCGGTGATTCCTCTCCCAGTCTTTATGCTGGTGATGAAGCCGGGTTTTTTGTTTTATATTATTGAAAACAATCTTTCTTCTCAAATTCATTAACCTTTATGTCTTCTATTACACAACATATAAGCTATGCAGAAACATAGCATTAAGGAGTGCAATATTTTATACTACATGCTTAAATAAAATCGATTGAAGATTTATTAATTATTGTATATTACATTAAAATATCTACAAAAATATATTATATTTTCATAAGTTTGTGATTGGATGTCACAAATTGTGCTCTCCAATCGCAAATACATTAATCTGATTACAATTTATGGTTGTATATGCTCAACAATAATTAGCAAAAACCGACATTACTAAAGCAATTCAAAGCAGTAGAGCAGATGAATGATGACGACCGCTCTGTTATCAAAAAGCTTATAGATGCTTTTATTACCAAAGGAAAATTAAAACAATTAGCTCTTTAGATGGTTGCCACCGGCTTATGTTTGTTTTTTCTCTATCTTCCCAATATTTGGAATGCTTATTTTGGGATTGGTTTCGAAAGCGAGTTGCAGGCATTCGGGAATGCTACTTTTACCATCATCCAATCGTGATTGTTCTTAAAAGTATAGCTGCTATGAGGTAATTGAGTTTTTATGTAGTATTTGTAATCCATTACGGCAATTAGAAAGCAATCTGTAGTAAGCGTTGTAATGTAGACTTCACTATCACGTAAAATTTCTCTTTCTGAGGTATATTTATCTCCAAAACCAACTTGCACATGTATGTCAAAAATAAAAGGGTTACCTCCTCTGAAATAAACATCCTCCCTATACAGCAAGTATTTTAACGTGGTTTGTTTGCATATAATTCTGCATTTTTTCGTGTAGTTATTAATTCTAATGTCGTCTTCCCTTTCTTAATAAATAACAGAACTGGATTCTCTAAGTGGATTTCTCCAACAATAATCAATGTGTTTTCTTGATTTACTATTTCAAATTCTTTGATAGTTTTACATCCATTTAAACATATTACTGTAATCACAATAATAAAAAGGCAAGATGTCTTGAATATGAGTTTTGATATAAATAAACTTTGTCCGTACATTGTTAAGTATTAGTATAATTGAAAATTAAACCTTGGTCTTGTTGGTGGGTTGTTTTTCCTAACTCTTCCGCCAGAATATCCTCCATAGTTTGGGTTAATTACTGTTCCACGTCCAGCTCTAGTGCCATTATCTGATTCTACCCTTCCTGAAAGAGGATTATTAATAATTGTATTAACATTTCCTCTTGTTATGGACTCATTTCTTCCTGAACTATTAGCAGACTCTGTCATAATTCCACTTGTCGAATGTTTTGCTATACCCAAAGTATGTCCAATCTCATGAGCTCCAGTTTCACTATTAGCATAACTATTCCCAATTTCAATATATCTACCATCTTTAGTTGTTCCTGCTGTATTTGGACTTAAAGCATTGTCTGCCACTGTTCTAAAAACATTACCTGCAGCATCTCCCGACATTGCTTCTGATAGACTAGCTCTTTCAGCTACATCAGCACCCCTGACATTATAGCTAGCATTTAATTCGACTTCAACTACACATAAATCAAAAACTACATTATATGAAACAGCATCATCTCCACTCCCAACAACATAATTGTAAGACCCACTTTGAGAGTTCCAAAAATCAACAGCATTTTGAGCAGAAGCAACATCTCTAGATAAAGCATAATAGGATGCTTGAACGGTTACTGTTTTGTTTTTTTCATCAAAAAACAAAATATAATCTCTCCCGTCCGGATCAATAAAAATAATAGGATTATTCGCTACATATGCATAAGGTGAAATGGGAAAGTAATTTTCAGCATGTGGGTCAATCGTATGAAAACGAGCAATCTGCGCATCATAAAACCGTGCGCCGTAATCATACCAATTGATGTAGCCTTCACCCTTCGTAAACATAATAAAGCTATTTTTTAACTTCCCACAAATTATCTCGTGTTAGTTTTACTTCTCTATCACCTAAGGTAAATCTATTGCCAACAGGAACTTGGTAGTCAAATAAAACGATTTCAGTATTGGGCAATAGGGTTAATAGTTTAAGTTTTTCATCTATAGGCAGTAGCCTAAAATATTGAGGATATTGACAAAATATTATTTTTTCAATATTTAATCTTTGTATTTCATTTGGAATGTTTTGAATAGGATTTGCGCCTAATTCAAGTATTTTTATATTTGTTAATAACCCTATTTCAGGTGGTAAAGAATTAAAATCACCAAATGCAATGTTTAGATACATTAAATTCATCAATTGTGAGAGTTGCTCAAACAGATATCCTAAGTCAATATTCTTACTATCAATAATTGATAATTTATTTATATTGTTAAGCAATAGGATTTCATCAGGAAAATATTTGCAATTGAAAAAAGATATCTCTAATTCTTTTATTGTAGGATGCTTAGAGACTTTTGTAAATAAGTCACCTAAATCTAGAGTGTCATGATACATTATGCGCAAATGGCCTAGATTTTTCATTTTATAGATTTCGTCAGGAAGAGTAGTGAGATCTTTATTATTTAAAATAAGATATTCAACTTTCATAGGTGACTTTCTTGCGGCCTCTAAATTAAAATAAACTCCAGCTATTTGATTTGAATTATAAGTAGTTCTTTCATAAATAGTGCAACTAATTTGCAATAAAGCAATTAATATGGTAAAAGATAAAATCTTCACTTTCAATATTAACAATAATTTATTCATTATTTTGTTCTTTTTCACTATTGGGTACAAGGTCTAACACCATCTGATAATATCTTTTTATTCTAGAGCCATCACCTCTTTTTTCCTTTCGTCTTTTCTCCACTCGTGCTTCATATTCAGCAAGTAATGGTTCAAGCTCAATTGTTGTTAAATATTCATAATACGCTTCCTTCTCTTTTTCCCTATCAGGGACTGCATCTACAGTCTCATCCAATAAAATTTGCTTACGACGTAAATGGACCTCTTCATGACATCCAATTGCTAAAAGGAATTCTTCAATAGAAGCATCTGAATAAGGCAGATTACCACGTTTTATATCATGCTTTAATTCACCCAAATAAAAAATTATTGCAGCAGATTTATATGTGCCATCTTCATTTTTTTCATAATTTGGGATGCTACCACCTGGCTTAACTTCTCCATAACCTCTTTTATCAGGTGATCTTTTCTTAGAAATATGGAATCCTATTTCTGTTTTTGACTCTGCCATAGTAATTGCGGCAGCGGTACCTCTATCAGTAGTTGTCATTGCGTTAAGAACTCTTCTTGTGGTTCTATTTGCTCTTGAATAGTTTAATGTTTTATTTCCTTGTGCATCAGTTGCTACAGTAACTCTTTTTATTTTTTTCCCATCCGGGTCAATGTATATGATGGGATTGTTAGCTACATATGCATAGGGTGAAATTGCAACATAATTTGTTGCAAGTGGATCAAGTGTGTGCCACCTCCCAATCTCCGCATCATAAAACCGTGCCCCGTAATCATACCAATTTACGTGGTTTTTTAGATGTTCTCCGGATTTGTATATGCTCCAGATAACAGTTGTTTTTTCAGGATATAGCGCAAGTTTTTTGCAACCCATTTTTTTTGGTTATTATGCTCAAAAATAAGTGTTTTTTTCTTTTAATTGAAGATTTTTTCTAAGGTTTTTTCAGTTAAAAGAAAAAATTACAACCAATGATAAAAACAATAATGTAATTGATATAATGACAACACCTCGTTTTGATGGATTTTTACAAATCATTTCAAATCCTAAAAATTTGATTTTTATAAATTCATTTCTCTTTTTCATCCTTTCGTTTATTATTTATATTCATAAATACTGGAAAGTTTTAAAAAAGATGAAGATTTATGAAAAAAAAATTCTTTTGCGCTACAATTCAGGATTAACGACACTTACAATAAGGAAAAAAATAATTTTTTTCCACAAAGAAAAACCAAAAAAAAGAAAGCCAATACAGCCCTGAAAGCCGACTTATCTTTGCTTTTCTTTTTTTGGTTTCTTGTGTATCTGCCGGGTTCTTTCTGTCTGGAGCTATCGCAATCAGTTGGATTAGAGCGGTGGGTCGGCCGTGGGGCTATTTAACATAGTGGACATTATATTTTGAGGGCATAAAATTCATCCCGATTTTTCATCGGGATACCTATTTCTTTGCCCGAGTGAATATAATGCCCATTATGTTTAATATAGCTTTGGGTAATTTTATCCTGGCATGTCTTTTTGTTTTTGCGGGAAGGAGCGGCTCTTTGATTTTTTCTTTTTGCCTAAAAATCAAATTCAACTAAAAAAGAAAAAAGCAAAGTGCCGCTTGTGCGGCGGACACAAAAAGCATGACAGGAGAAAATTACAGAAGGGCTGGCGCGGGGAAGGACAAAAAATACAGGGAAAATGCCGCTAAACAACCTTTGATTATTTTATTTTCGTTTAGCGGCATGACTGGATTTTTTGCCCTGTGGGTTTAGGTTGGTTTTACAGGGTTTTAGTTTTTTCCTTTAAATCCAATTTGCTTTCGATTCTTATATTCTAACTCCTCTTGTTTGGCCTTTTCAAGTTGTTTCAGGTATTCAAAAATCAACATGATTTTATCATCCTGCTCAATATCTTTCTTTTCTAACTGCTCAAGTTTTTGTAAAATCTCTCTGTGGGTTGACAATAAATTGCGCAACTTGGTAAAAATCCTAATTATCTGGATGTTTACTTGTATTGCCCTGTCGCTGTTCAAGATGCTTGAAAGCATTGCAACTCCCTGTTCTGTGAAGCAAAATGGGGCATAACGTAAACCCTTTTTATCTCCATGTGCTGCAAATTCGCTGCGCCAGTCTTCAAGTTCCTTCAAAGTCATCTCAAACATAAAGTCTTCCGGAAAACGCTTTACGTTTCGTTTAACAGCTTGCTTTAGCGTCTTGGTCTCTACTCCATAAAGTTCAGCTAAATCCCTGTCAAGCATAACCTTTTCATTCCTGATTACATATATCTTGCTCATTACTACTTCTTCAGGAACTTCAACTGTTTTTATTGTTTTGTTCATAATTTGTTGTTTTTAAAGTTGCAAAAATATAACTTCTTTTCTTTATTGTGTTTTGGAGGTAACAAATTGTGACCTCCAATTTTTAAAGCATTGAATTTACAGGGCTTTTAAAGTTTTAATTAATACCTAAAACGCATCATTCAACGGATGACATTTCTCAAGCTTGTTTTGTAAACTGCTCACATCGTTTTCCTGGTATCTTTCTGTTGAACTTACGTATTTATGTCCTGCCATGTATTGAACCTGCCTTAAGTTGTGGGTTTTTAGCCAGTTTGATATTACGCTTAACCGGATCTGCTTTGGATTTAATATTCCGGGATTGGTTTTCTTGATTGACTTAAAAAGATGAAAAAGGCTGTTTTTAATGTTTTCGCTTCCCTGTATGCTTATAAAAAGACGGTTTTCAAGGTTTTGAAGGTTTACACTGACGGGCTTTCTTGCCGGTCTAAGAACATGGATTTCATTTAAAATCTGCGGACGTATTTTTTCTAAGTATTCATGCATCTCAAGGATCTGGAAGGGTTTTAATTCGAGATAGCGGCTGTTGCTTCTTCGGCTTCCGGGTACTTGGATTTTGCCTTTTTTGGCTAAGTTCTAATATTAACAGCATTATCTTTAAATTGCAAAAACAGCTCATATGCGTATGGCGTAGCAAGAATTGCGTAGAACCATTGTTTAATGGTTGACTTCGTTCCATATAGTTTATCTTTATATGCAAACCAGTTTAGATAGTTTTGTAGATATTTTGAACTTACACCATTAAATGGTCTTAGGAATTTACGCAGTTGAGCATGAAGGTTGTTTACATGTTGAAGGTGGATATTGTTATTTTCCTTGCTTATGTGTTCCTTAGCCAA
>JAGXRQ010000086.1 GCA_018335675.1 Bacteroidota bacterium
TCTCATTTCAGAAATTGTGTACCTTTGTTCTCTGGTTAAATGTTTCATTTTGCAACTTTTTTTTGACGAGGAAAGCCAATTTAAACTTTATCCATCAGGACAAGGGGAAAGATAATTTCTTTCTCCTTTGTCTTGAAAAATATTATTTACTTTATATCCTCGTAAAAAGTTGCATTAATTACTTGAATTTAGGTCCAAATTCTTTTTCCAATCGCTAAGATAAGAATTATTGAAATTCGTTAGACTAGGTATTTTTCTGATTTTAGAAATTAGGGAGGATTTCGGTTGGGTTTTGGGTTTGGTAAAATGTTTATAAAACATGTAGAGACGCGATGCATAGCGTCTCTACACACCCATATAATCAATGATAATATTATTTTAAAATAATTGTTTTTGAATAGATTTTGCTGTCAATTTCTACCTTTACAATATAGGTTCCTGTTGGTAATCCGTCTAGTGAAACATTTTTTCTAACCGAGCTTGTGCCGGAGATTAAAGCTGCTCCTTTTTGAGAAATTATTTCATAGTTGAAATGCTTGATGTCTTTACACCCATGTATATATATTGTTATTTTTCCATCTGTTGGATTTGGGTATATTGAAACAGTCGGACAGCCAAGATTTTCATCGTTTTGAATTAACGTATCTCCCTCTGATGCATCGTTGTATTCAGAGCTACTTGAGGTTGTAATGATTATATCCTCAGCCAGAAATGGTACTTTGTCGGCAATTAAAAGCACATTCTCAGCCAACTGAGAAGCTAAACCTGTGTAATTTGATACTATTAACATAAAGGCTTCCCGTGAAGAATCGTCAATTTCTGTTATTGGAACCTCTGCTTCTGATAGTTGATTCAAAAGCAATATTACTTGCTTTACACCTTCTGCTACTTGTTGCTGCTCATAAGAAATTTCAGGACTAATAATTATTTGCTCAAGAGAACTAATTGCTTCTGCCACTCTGCCTTGTTCGAAATCGGCGAATGCAGATATGTAGCGATAAATTATTGCAGGATGATAAAATTGTATCATTTGAATACTATCGTATTGCTTGGCTATAGTGTCAGTAGCAAACGCAGACAGCAATTTACCTGTTATCATGTCTCGAGTAGCTTTAAGATGTGAAATTTCAGCATTAAGTTCGTCTATTGGTGATATTTGATTTCCACTTTCATAAATATCGTCCAATAGATGATTCTGCATTTTAGGATTTCTGTTTTTTACAGCTTTCATGATTTTGCCGGATTTTGGAGCATGTGCATTAGCCGATACTACCTGTGAAAGCAATATGTTAGGTAAGACCTGACTTTCTGTTGCTCTCAATAAAACAGTGTCAGACAAAAATGGTGAATGACTAATAAGTGAGTTTCTTAATGCAATAGGGTTGCGAGCATTTTTAATCAGTTCAAGCAAGTTTGGTGTTTTTCCCATATCGTAAAGAGTCTGCAGAATGTTTTCAACAATCCAAACAGAGTCTTGAGCTTGAGATATATGACCTAAGCGAAGAGAAACATTATTTGTAGCAGGCGCACAACCTGCTAAAGATGTAGCATTTTGTGTAAATACGTTATGAGTTAGCCTTGGATAATAATTGCCATTATATGCATAATAAACCATTGGGAAAATTATGGTATTGTTGTCAGTTAGCCTCTGAGCTGTGTAAATATTCCATGTTGGAGTATTATTAAACATATTAGATGCTGAAATTTTATTTGAGCCCTGTATTTGAGAAATTCCGATATCAAGATCAAGTATATCTGCAGTAATATTATTAGAAAAAGTGTTGCAGAATACTTTTATTGTATTTTGGTTGTTTTTAGAACCCCTTGCCATTATACCGTAATTAAAACCTGTTATGTGATTGCTCAGCACTCGACCTCTTCCTCCGGATTCATCAATTGACGTAAGATGGATACCATATCCTATTCCCTGTCCGGATAAAAGATTATTATCTAAAGAAAAATCACTTAAAAAAGATAGTGATATGGCCGACGGTACTTTATCAAGCAAGACTTCATTGACTACTGAAATATTACATCTTTTAATAATAGGGGATAAAATTCCGTTAATGTGTATTCCATTAAAACAGTTTTCTATGTCAAGATCTTCAGCATAGAACCCCGTAACACTTGAAGTTCCAATTGAGTGAATTGCCGTAAAAAGGTTTGAAAAAGTGTTATGCGCCCCTTTTCCCATAAATACCAGATCGCTGTTGGTTGAATAAATACCATAGCCTCTTTTTTCAACGGCATAGCTTTCAGGAGAACTATTGATAAAAGTATTGCTTGAGATTTTTACCATAGGAACATTATCAAGTAGAATAAAATATTCTGGATACTTGTTTGAAATAGAAAAATAGTCTGTGTTAATGAAATTAGAATTCCTGATCCCAGAGGCATTAGGTTCATTAGAAATATAGCGTGCAAATGAAATTGCAATTCTGTTGTCTATAAAGGTTGCATCTGACACATCTATTACACCGCCACCCGACGAACCTGCAGGGAAATTAGCGATATGAACCCCTATTTCGGCATGCGAAATGATAGCTCCATTGCTAATTTTAAGATAGCCTTGATTAGAAACAGGAGACTGCGGAAGAAACTTATCTCCTTTTACAAGTATTCCACTCCATAAGCCTGAATCATTGCAGCTTTGCAATGCCTTTAATTTACCTCCATTTACTTCTAATAGTGCTCCTTTATTTACGATAATGCCTTTACCTTCTGCAAACTCAAGAGTTGTAGTATTAAGGTTTAATTTAGCATCAGCTTCTATAATTAAATCACGTTGCATTTTATAATTTGATACTGACCAGTTGTGAGTACCGCTTAGCGCAGGTACTTTGTATGTAGGAGGAACAATGTCGTATGGATGGATAAATCCTTGAGGGATAGTTATTTCGCCCAAAATCTCAATAGCAGAATGACCTGAAACGTCTAAGATGGCATTTGGGTGGATGCATAAAATACCTCCATCTTCAATAATAATACTACCATCGGCAACTTGCTTAAGAATTGCACAGTCTTCAATAACAAGGGTACCACCGCGCTCAACAATGAGAGATGAGCCAATGGAAATATTAATTGTAGAGCTTGAATGCAACACTAGCTCACCGTTTGATTTTATACTAATTTTACCACCTGACTCAGCCGTCAAACTTTTATCATAGGGTATTGTCAATGTGTTATTGGCATTAATAATTAAATTCCCACCGGCAACAATCCTTGAGTTTTTATTAGTTGTAAAATTTCTATTTAAAGTAATAGGTTTATCAATTATTGTTGGAAAGTAATCATATTTTATTGAAAGTAAAGTAGTCTCATTACTCATAATATATACAGGGAATTCGGAAACAGAATATGGAATTTCTATCGGTATGCCATCATTAGTGTCATAATCAACCAATGTAAATTCTAATATTTGTCCGGTATTATTTGATTTATTATCAATATCCAGAAAAAACTTTTCTGGTACAATATTAAGAATGGCAGTTACATCCAATTCTATTTCAATAGGTTCATTGTTATTACCTTGCATTGGTAAAGCACCACCTCTTTTATAGTAATAAGCATGATAGATTTGTCTATGAGTTGGGATTACTGCATATAGATTTTCGGCTAATCCTGTATTAATGGTAAGTTTATTGCGAACAGGATGGTTTAATTTGACCCTTACCGTTACTTTTGGAGTGTGTTTTTCTTTAACTTTCAATACATGAACTACATTTGGTTTAATTGAACCCGACCCTTGAGCCAATAAACGATAGGGCATGTAAACGAATCCATCGGGATTAACTGGTCCTGAACCCGGATAACTTGTCCCCCATGAATTCGCCACTTTGAGTGCACCAATTTCCCACTCAGCCATATTGTCTTCGGGGTTGGTGAACTGTCCGTCGTTGTTGAAATCAAACTTAATATTGTCATTATAGCCAACAATAGTCATAGCATGATAGCCCTTATGTCCAAACTGAAGTATAATTTTTTTGCCGGATTCAGCACTTTCTGCAGGAAGTAAACCATAGCCATCTGTAGGATGTGGCATTACAGCAGCAAAATTAGCCAGTCCTCCGGTATCATCGCCCACACCATGATCATTAATCCAATGCTTAAGGGTTTCAAGCCCTTCAGGAGTGGAAACATCTATGGAGTGGTATGAATTTATAACTCTATTTTCCAAAGAGTAGTTGTATTTTTCATAACCTGTTTCCCATATTTTCCAACGACCATTAGCTACACTTATAGGCTTCCAAAGTCCATTATATGAAGCAACAGTTGGGATTCCTGAATTATTTACAATATCCCATCCATCATTGTACCATGATCCAGTATTCCCACCAAAGTTTAGATAATTCCATGTATAGTGCGTTGGGTATTGATTGTTGGGATTGTTGGCCGGCAAGTCCCTAACCCTATTAACCTCATAGGTAAACAAATAGCCTATTCCACTTGCCTGTCCACAACTTCCGCCATCTTGTCCAAAAATAGGCCGGAACCAAATTTTTTTTGAATTATCTCCCATTGCAGGGAGGGCAGTGGATAAGGATTTCGCAGTCAGTGTTAACAATGGAATAGCATCTAATTCAGCCTGTCTCTCAGGAGTTATTTCCGGTAAGCCTCCAGCATACCAGGGCTCACCATTTGGGTCGGGATTAAGATTGATAAGCTGTGCGCTTACCTGCATGGCTAAGCTTGTGAGTAGCCATAACGTCAATAACATGATGTGTTTTTTCATAATTATTTGATTAATAATTAATTGAATTAAAAAGCTTGCGTTTATCACAGGGTTATCTTGAAACTTTGAGTATTGTTTTCGTATATCTATGCCCATTTAGTTCAATAGCTAAGTAGTATAATCCGGATTTTAAGGATGATAAGTTTACTGTAATATCGTTATTTCCATTGAACTTTTGCTTAAATACTGATTTTCCAAAATTGTCATAAATCATTATATTTATTGATGAATTGTTTTGTAAAACACTTGGCAAAACAATGTTTACGAAATCATTAAAAGGGTTGGGGAATATCTTAAATTCATTTATCTCCGGTTCATAAATTGAGTTTGGGGAAAAAATAGGCTCGGCACTGCGGTATAGATAATTGCCGTATGCATACAGATATCCATCAGGGGCAATGCTCAGACCATCAACATTTGGATAGTTACCCATACCTGAAACGATGAGTTCCCATGATTCACCGTTGTCAATTGAACGGAAAACACCACCTTGTCCACCATTCTCATTGGTACAGCCGATATACAACACATCGAAGGGGTCGATGGCCATTGACGTAACCCATACATCGTATGCCACTTCTTCCCAGGTAATGCCATTGTCTTCTGATCGGAATACTCCACCACCACCATATTCATGATCACCACGACTACCGGCGAACAGCACCCCGCTTGAGCTGATGGCAAGTGATGAGATGTACTTATTGTGAAGCCCCGCAAGCCCCCAAGTATCACCATTATTCAAGGAGCGGTAAACACCGCCACCGCCCATAAAAGCGGTTACCCCTGCAAACAAAACACCATCAGTGTTTTTTTCTACAATGGCATTTACAACAGTTCCGTCAATATCAAAATCTAAAACTTGGTTCCATGTTTCACCAAAATCAGAAGATTTGTATATACTACCCCAGTTACCAAAGACAATTGTATTGTTATTTACATAGAGTGTCATTATTCCAACTGATGGACATACAATTACATTCCAACTTACACTATTATCTACTGAATAGTATATATTTGGGTATATGGTTGCAAAAATCCTATCCTCGTTATCGACAATTATTCTATAAGTGGAATTGGATAAAGATGTATTTGACCAATTTAGACCATTGTCAAACGATACATATACACCTTTTGGAGAAGCTCCAAAAATCCAGCCTTCTGAGTTTCCTGCTAGTGCAGAAAATGTTGTTTCTTCAGGAAAATCTAACTCTATCCAAAAATCCTGCGCAAAGCAAAATTGGGTAAAGAGTAATAGGATTGTGGTGGTTAGGGTTGTTTTCATCCGTAAATAATTTGTTTGAATTTGTCGGATGGAACTCGCATGATGATTTTCATCCTTGTTTGTGTTTAACGAATCATGCTCGTTTCATAAGTAATTATTTTTGTTTATATCTTATAAAGTCATTTAAATTATGTTGCAAAATCGGCTGAAAGTTAGTTAAACTAATTGTAATTGTCAAAAAATGATTGTATTTATTCGTTAAACAGGAAAGTGGGTTTAGCGTTGGGGTTTGGGGTTTGTTTAAAAATGTTTATATAACCCTGTAGAGACGCGCCTACAGGCGCGTCTCTACGATGCATCGCGTCTCTACAGATTAAAAACCTTCTTCGCATTATCTGTTGTTATGCGGGCAACCTCTTCCAGAGAAACACCTTTTAGCTCTGCTACTTTTTCTGCTATAATTGGGATGTAGGCACTTTCGTTTCTTTTCCCGCGATGTGGTACGGGGGGGAGATAAGGGGCGTCTGTTTCCAGCAACAACCACTCTAAAGGAATTTCACTTACAACTTTTGACATATCACTGTTTTTGTATGTCACAACTCCGCCTATGCCTAGATAAAAACCTCTTTCTATAACCTTTTTTGCCTGAATCAGATTGCCGGGAAAACAATGGAATACACCTTTAATATTTGAACTTTTATAATTATCAAGGACTTTCACAATCTCGTCAAGCGATTTTCTGGAATGTATAACAATTGGTAAATCCAATTTTATTGCCCACTCAATATGCTGCTCAAACGAAAATACCTGCTCATTATAAAATGTCTTATCCCAATATAAATCTATTCCTGTTTCTCCTACTGCAATGAAGTTTCCATTAAAAAGCAAATGTTTTATTTCTTCCAACTTTTCCTTATAATCTTCCTTAATTGATGTGGGATGAATTGCCATCATAGGGTGGCAATTATCGGGAAATTGATTTGCTAGCCCCATCATAGACTCAACAGTATCAATATCTACGTTTGGCAAAAGCATGTGCTTTACACCGGCATCAACTGCCAATTTTACAGCAGAATCATAATCGTCGGAAAACAGTTCTAGATAAAGATGTGTATGGGTATCGATAAATTCCATGGCTTTTAGCCTTTGAATTTCTTGCCAATTTCATCAAGCATAACCTTACTCATTCTTTTAATATCGTAAGTATTTCTTAATCCCCAGTCTTTGCGAGCGTTAGTGTCGTCAATGCTTTGAGGCCATGAATCTGCTATTGCCTGACGAAAATCGGGCTTGTAAGTGATAGCGAAATCAGGCATGTGCTTTTTAATTTCAGCAGCAATTTCTTTAGGACTGAAACTTATTCCTGCAACATTATAGCTACTTCTTATTTTCACTTTATCAGGGTCAGCTTCCATGATGTCAACAGTTGCTTTTATTGCATCTTCCATCATCATCATAGGGAGGTATGTGTTTTCATCAAGGAAACATTCATATTTTCCATTCTTAACTGCTTCATAGAAAATCTCAACAGCATAATCTGTAGTTCCACCGCCTGCTTCTGTTTTATAGCTTATTAATCCCGGGTATCTCAGACTTCTTCCGTCAACTCCAAATTTCTGGAAATAATATTCCATCCACCTCTCGCCTGCAAGTTTGCTTATGCCGTAAACAGTATTTGGCTCCATAACAGTGTATTGAGGGGTTTCAACTCTTGGAGTAGTTGGTCCAAAAACAGCAATAGAGCTTGGCCAGAAAATTTTGTTTAGCTTTTTCTCTCTTGCTATTTCAAGCAACAAAAGAAGGCTTTGCATATTGATATTCCAGCTTGGCAGAGGATTTTTTTCGGCATTTCCGGAAAGAATTGCAGCCAAATGATATATCTGAGTAATCTTATTCTTGTCAACCATTTCTGCAAGTTTGGCAGCATCCAAAGCATTAAGAATTTCAAATGGTCCGCTTTCGAGAATATCTTGCGGAGCCTGTTTAATGTCAGTAGCAATAACATTATCATTGCCATAAATTCTTCTTAATTCTAAAGTAAGTTCGGATCCGATTTGTCCGGCGCAACCAATTACAAGCAGTTTTTCCATGAGAATATATGATTAGGTGATAGAATATTTTTTATTTGCCGCAAAGATAAAAGGTTTTTTTTGACGGAAATAAAAAATGATGACAAAGATTAGAGACTAATTTTTAACAAAATGCCACCCATTCCCATTTTAATGTTTTTGCTTGTAAGGTTAGATATTGGAAGCTTTACGAAGGGTTCTATAATTATTGAATGCTTGTTTCTTTTTTTCTGATATCCAACAGAAAAGTTTAGTAACCCTGCAAGGTCGAAATGCTCAAAAGCAGCAACTTCTTCGTTGATGCTTATTTCATCGGAAAAGTTCATTAAATATTCAGCATTGGTAAGCGGGTCGGTTTCAAGATAATTTCCGGAAACAGTGCCTTGCTCAGAGTATGTTTGATGTAAATATATTAGCGAAGATACTCCTGTAGTTATATATAATTTTGTTCCTGCATAATTAAAAAGGTCCACTTTTGCATTTACAGGAATATCAATAGCAAAAATCTCAAAATCCTTAACGGTATTTACTGAATATTGCCCGCCATCCATTGTAAGATTATCATATTCTGCACGAAATAAATTTCTGCTGCTGCTGTCGTAGCTAAACTTATTATATACAAACAAACCACCGGTTGATACACTTAGAAAAGGGGTTATGTTCCAATCGTTCATAACACCTGCGGCAAATCCATATCCGTTGGTTATTTGCATTTCTGCAAATGGAATCATTGAACCTGCCGTTATATTCAAAGCAGAGATTTTTTCCTTTTTTACATTTTCATAATTGTACGGATTTTCAGAAATATCAAGTGTGTAGGTATCAGAAATTTGTTTTACGGTTGGCAAAATAATTTCTTTTACATCTTCGGGGAAGTCATTGTCCACTATAATTTCCACATTAGTATATTCTGTTTTTTGCTCTTCAATGATGGAGAGTCCTGAGTCCTGAGTCCTAAGTCCTGAGTCCTGAGTCCTAAGTCCTGAGTTCTGAGTCCTAAGTCCTAAGTCCTGAGTTCTGAGTTCTGAGTCCTGAGTTCTGAGTTCTGAGTCCTGAGTCCTGAGTTCTGAGTCAGAAGAACCAATATCTTCAATCTTTAGACTAAAATACAAGGAACCTCCCAACATTAGAAGTATTGCAGCTGCAGCAGCCCAAGTGCGGTATGAATATAGAAATGCAACCTTTTTTCTGCTTTTTTTGCGCAAAAGGTTTTGCATGTCCTTGAAGGCTTTTTGATCTAATTCTTCAGAATAATTCTCAAAAACCTCCTTTACATTATCGGAAAATTTATCCTCAAATGATTTCATTACACTTTTTACTTTCTTTTTCTAAATATTTGATTCTCAAAATGTTTTTTGCTCTACTCAAATGTGATCTTGATGTTCCTGCTGCTATTCCTAATTTTTCTCCAATTTCTTCATGATTATAACCCTCAATTTCATATAGGTTAAATATTAATCTGTACAAATCCGGCAGATTTTTTAATAGTGCAAGTATTTCTTCAGCATTTAGCCTATTGTACAATTCAGCATTATAGTTGTTTGAAAGCTCTTTTTCATCTAGTTCAACATTTTGCATATATTTTTTATTCTTTCTGTAATGGTCAAGAGCTGTATTAACTATTATTCTTCTAAACCAGGGCTTGAAATCTTTTTCAATATCAAACTTGTTGATGTTTTCAAACACTTTCAAAAAGCTGTCGTTCAGAACTTCAACTGCATCTTCCCTGTTTTGTAAATACCGCAAACAAACCGACATTCCAAAGGAAAAATAAAGCTTGTACAGGTTCTCCTGATCCTTTATTTTACCCTTAATGCAGCCGGAAAGAATTTCTTTCTCTTTATTTGCAATATCCCCCAATTACAACCTCCTAAGTGTATTAAAATACTATTTAGTGCATGCAAGAAAACGCCAATACTGCGTTATACTTGTCCTCAAAATTAGCAAATTACGAGAGATAATTAATAGACAATTCGTTCCGGCAAAAATTTTTAAAGAACATACACTAAAAGTTTATACTACTTATTAATTGAATATTTTGTGGGTTTGTGTAATCATATTGATACAAACCATCTTTCCCGATAAGAATAAGTATATCGCCAAGAGGAATTACATCAAAAGCATCAATATTTGGAAAGTGAGCAATCATGTTTGCTGCAATTTCAAGTGGATTTGAAGCATCAAATATTTTTAAGCCTGCATCTCCGTCGCAAATAAATAGGATGCCATTGTCTATTCCCAGCCCATGAGGATTGTGAAGTTCGTAGGTTTTAATTAGTTCGGGGTTGTAAATGTCTGAAAGATCAATTACATCAAGCTGATTTGATGTTCCAAAACAGGCATTTCCGGTTCGCAATGTTACATATGCAATATCATTTTCCACCACAACAGGGTCGCAAGCATTTGCATGATTAAATTCTGAAATATACAATGGAGCTGATGGATTTTCAAGGCTATAAACAACCATTCCGGAAGTTGTTCCTACAAACAAGAATTCATCTAACCTAAACAATGTTTCCATTTCTCTCCATGTGTAAATACTGTCAGTTACAGTCATGTTGGCCGGATTTATAACATCAATGGTTTTCAAAACCCAAGGCTGAGCTACTGAATAAAGATAATTCTGGTTAAGCATAAATCTGGCCATTGAGCCGGCAATTCCTGCCTGTCCGCCATTATTCCCACCATCCATAGTGGTAAATTCGGCACCCCATCTCCAACTTCCATGTCCCCACAGATTACTTTCTCTTACAAGTTTTACATCCCAGCCAACAATAACACCATTCTTAGGGTCAAATAGGCCATAAGCAACCGGATAATCAACATCTTCAACAATTGGTAATACTTCAGGGAAAACATTTTCCATTCTGGATATTTCTATCGGATTCATAATGTCTGAAATATCGAATGCTACAAGGTCGATGTAGCTATCGGCAAACAATATATTGCCGCGAATTGCAATGTCTACGTTTCCTATTATTTCGTAAAAAACAACGCTTTGCGGACTCGTTGGATTTGAATTATCAATAACGTGTATTCCGGCATTCACATCATTTATAAATATGTAATTGTCTTTAAAGTAGATTTTTCCCGGATTGACAATGTCTTTTGCGGGAGAAGTCTTAAAGCTGCCCCTAAACTCATCATAACTCATGTAGATTGGAGTGTTGGCTTTTTTGAGAAAATCCCTGTCTTTAAGGCAGGAGCCAAATGTTAGTGCGATTAAAATAAAGGTAAATACCGATGTTAATTTGATAAAAGCTTTCATGTTGTTTTTGTTTTAAATGGATTTTAAAAAAACTCTTCAAAGTACATTACGAAATAAAAATGCAAAGTGCTGCAAAGGGAAGAGAAAAGGTGACAGAAGGGGTGACAGAAAAAGGTGACAGAAATGTGACAGGAAAAGGTGACAGAAAAGTTACAGAAAAAGATGCCAAATGCTTTGCGAACTTTTGCGGAAATTTTTGCGGCTTTTGCGAGGAATAAAAAAATACGAGACAATGAGAGCAAAGATTACATAAATCTCTTTTGTATGAATGAGTTTTTAAAGATCAAATATTTACTATAAGAATTAACTCTAACAATACTACAATGACAGCCGGAATGAGTATTGAAAATCAACCCGATTGAGTTGATTTTTGATTAGTGTTCTGTGGAAAAGGTGACAGAAGGGGGTGACAGAAGGGGTGACATAAAAAAGGTGACAGAAGGGATTAATACGCACTTTGCTAATTATTGTTAAATTATACTAATATATAAATCTCGATATGTGCTGTGTTAATGCGTTATATTTGACATTTAATCTAATTGTAAACATATGTCATTGCAATATTAGAACATATATTTGTTAATTACATCGTTTTATTTTTTTTCTTTGCACGAATTTCATCTTATTATTAACCAAAAAAAAAGAAAACATGAAAAAAGTATTTTTAACATTGGTTATTGCAGCTTCAATGGCGTGGGGAAATTATTTGGGAGCACAATCAACAGGATTGGCTGTTGAAAAGTGTGAACATATTGTTATTACTTGTAACAATGGCACACAATATGGTGCTTTGGTATGTGGCTTTAATGATGCTGAAAGATTAGAGCAGGCAGAATTTTGGCACGAGCATCTTTGTGGAAGATAGAATTTAAGTTTTTATTTGAAAAGCAATAGGAGTTTATAATTCTCCTATTGCTTTTAGATTAATTTTTATCTCTAAGATTTAAAGTGATATATATAAATAATCACTACTGAACGACTAAAAAAAAATAGGGGCTACTCCCCGAAAGTTTCACCCCAAGTTGTAAGTTTGCTTTGCGAAAAACTAACAACATGAGCAAAAATACGGAAATAAAATTTGTCGGACAGCCGATTTTCAAACAAGTAATAAGCCTTATTGATGCGATTGGTATCAAAAGCATAGTGAAGAAGCATAATGCAGATCATTATTACAAGGCTTTTAAGGCCAGAACACAATTGATAACCATGCTTTTTGGCATCATAAGCCGTTGTGATTCGATGACCGAGATTTGTGAAGGGTTGCGGGCCATGGGCAGTAAACTAAACCTTTTAGGCTTAGATAAAGCCCCTGCAAAAAGTACAGCATGCGATGGTTTACGAAACCGCGATAACAAGTTCTTTGAAAACGTATATTTTAGTTTGGTACATCATTATCAGAGTTTTTTGTCGGACAGCCG
>JAGXRQ010000087.1 GCA_018335675.1 Bacteroidota bacterium
AGATTGTAAACTCTCTTATACGGCATCCAACTGCCAATTGGGACTCTTTAAACCACCTAGTGTCAGACTTATTAGTGATGTTTTACATCATGGTTCTTACGACATAAAATGCATGGGCAATGCCTAAATTTAATAATTTTTCTCCAGTTATTCGTTTAGGGGCAATATTGGGTATACTGAGGGACTTATTAGAAAGTAGCAATGCTAGAAAATTGCACTTAATTGATCCTTGGTATTTTTTGGATGCAGAGTGGAGCTGGGCAGGAGGCAATCCTAGTACCGTTGATGCAGTTGTAAATATTTTACGGGAGTTTAAAAAAGAAATAGAAACAGGGCGGGTATTAGTGCACATTGAAGATGATTGCAAGGTATTAAAGGATTTTCCAAATGAATACTTTGATTGGGTATATCTGGATTCTAGTCATGCTTATGAGCATACAGTAAAAGAATTGAACATCTTGGCAGCAAAAGTGAAAAATCACGGAATTATTACAGGTGATGATTGGCGGCCTGACCCAAATCATAGGCATCATGGAGTATACAAGGCGGTTACTGAATTTATGAAGAAATATGGCTTTGAATTAGTATATGCCAGTGAAGAAAATTTACAATGGGCAATTAAAAAACCCAACATTCTATAAAAACGTATTTATGAGTTTAATTACCATTGGCATGCCTGTTTATAATGATAAAGATTTTATTGAAAAATCTTTGAATAGCATACTTGGGCAAACTTATAGCGACTTTATATTGATAATTTCTGATGATGGCTCCACAGATGGCAGTGGTGAAATATGCAAGAAATATGCAGAAAATGACAGCAGAATTAAATATATAAGACAAGAAAAGAACCTCGGCATTTCAAGAAACATGCAGTTTTTGCTTTCCAAAGCTTCTTCTAAATATTTTATGTGGGCTGGAGATGATGATTTATATGAAGAGTCATTTATAGAAAAACATATTAATGTCCTTGAAAAAAATAAAAGGATTGTTTCTGCATTTTGCACTTGCGCATTAATTGATGAATCAGGATCTGTTATAAATAATGAAATAAACTATGATTACAGCAATCCAAATAAATTTAAGCGTTTAAAGAATTTCATAAAAAATAGCACAGATTATTTTGGTTATGGGGTTTTCAGAAGAGAAGAAATAGTCGGCGTTAAATTTCCGGTATGGTGGTGGCCTAATAAAAAAACACCATACAATAATATTTATCCAACTCTTTGTTACTATCTTGCAAAGGGTGATTTTGCATTTATAAAAGGTTCGCCACTTTTTTTCAAAAGAGTTAAAACTGAGCAAAAAACACATCACTTATTGGTTGGGAAAAACAATGCTGTCAAAGAATCTTTGGCATTTTATATAAGGCGCTTAAACCTAGCACTTTTTTCGTTCACCCAAATCAAAAGAGCTTACGGACTTTTTGAAGCTTTAAAAATATATCCATATTTGCATCACTATTGGTTTGTTATACCTAGCTGGAGGCAAACAAAACTTACTTTAAATGCATTATGGAATAATAAAATATTAAGAAAAAATCGAAAAAGATTGAATAATGAATAATCTGAAAAGAATTATTTTAATGTCATACTATTTCCCGCCCGGAAATTTTGCAGGAAGCTATCGAATAAAAGCATGGGCAGAGCATCTGCATAAATTTGGATATTATCCGATTGTAGTTACAAGGCATTGGAATGAAAATGAAACAGATTATACTGCAATTAGTGATAAGAAAGAAATTACCAAAGAAGAAAATGAAAAATTCACGGTTTATAGATTGCCTTATAAGGGTAGCTTCAGGGATAGATTAATAAAACGCTTTGGAAACAAAGCACAGTTTTTTGGCAAAATTCTTTCTTTTTTTCAGGTTATTGGACAAAACTATTTCTTATCCTCAGTGCCATACAGAAATTTATATGATTTCTCCAGACAGCTTCTAAAAGAATCTCCTGATATTAAATTTGTTATTACCAGTGGCGGTCCATTTCTGCAATTCCGATTTTGCTATCTTCTGAAAAAAGAATTATCATATGTAAATTGGGTTGCAGATTATAGAGATCCATGGAATTCTTGCTCGAACATAAATGACAAAATAAAAGCTCAGTTTTTAAGAATTTTCGAAAAACCATTAGAAAAAAGATGGTTGAAAAATTCTTTGTTTTTTATTTCAGTTTCAGAAGGAGTAAAGGATGGGATTGAAGCGTTGACTTCAAGTAAAAACGGCAAAGTAATCACAAATGGCTTTAATGAGTTTGTAGAGAATAGTCAAAATATTAATAGTGTTGATTTTACGATTGCATATGTTGGAAGTTTATATAATCAGCAAAAAATAGAAGTATTTCTTGATGGTTATAAAACCTTCTGGATGAAAAATCAAAAAGCAAAAGTTAAGTTGCAGTTTTTCGGAATAGAAGTTTTGCCAACCCCAAAAACAAGAATTGAAAGAATTATTAAAGAAATCCCGGATAAATATGAAATCTTACCATGGTTGCAAAAAGAGGAACTTATTGTGCAAGTCGAAAAAGTAAATGCCTTTCTATTGTGCGGTATTCCTGAAAGAAAGGGAACGTACACTGCTAAATTATTTGATTATTTTTCAATGCGAAAGCCAATAATTTTGTGTCCTTCTGATAATGATATTCTAGAAGAAACTATTAGAGAAACCGAAACGGGCGTGGTGTTAAATACTCCTGAAGAAGTTGAAGTTTGGTTAAATAATGCTTATGATTATTGGCAGATTCATAAATCAATACCATATAATGCGAAGGAAGAACTTTTACTTCAATATACATATGAAAAGCAGGTTGAAAAACTTGCAGCACTTATTATAGAAAAAGTGAAAAACTAAAAGTGGATAGTGGTCAGTGGATAGTGGGGAAAAATCATTTTCATAAATAGAAACAGATTTGATTTGTAATTAGAGTACTGAGGCGTAACGTAACCTTTTCCTGTAACCTTTTCCTGTAACCCCTTCCTGTAACTCTTTTGTCACCCTTCCATCACCCCTTCAATAACAAATCTTTTTTACCTTTGCAAAAATCATTTTATGAATAGAATCGAGAAATATTTCAGCAAAAATGCAATATCATAATGTGTGTCCGCTTTGTGGTTCGGCGAAAATCATTGATTTAAGAAGGTATTCTAAAGATTTCCTTTGCAAATGCAATGCTTGTAGTTTTAAGTTTTCAAGAAAAATTCCGGAAAAACATGAATTAGCTGAATATTATTCTGAGTATTCATATGGAAAAGAATATTTTGTTTCTCCTATTACTGTTAAAAGATACAAAGAGATTTTAAATAAGCTTGAGCCATTCAGAATGAACAATGTGATTGTTGACATAGGGTGTGGTATTGGCAGTTTTCTAAATGTGGCAAAGGAAATGGGCTGGGAGTGCTATGGTACAGAATATTCGTTGAAGGCTGTTGAGCTTTGTTGTAATGCTGGCCTTAATGTATATCATGGCTCTTTCTCTGAGGTAAAAGATAAAATACCACAAAGTGATATAGTTTTATTAATTGAGGTAATTGAACATTTGTCATCGCCAGTTGAATTAATAAAAGATATTTCCCAAAAGTTGCGTCAGGGTGGGGCTTTATATCTTACAACTCCAAATTTCAATTCCCTATCGCGCTATATTTCAAAAGAAAAATATAGTGAATTAGCTTATCCTGAGCATTTAAGCTATTTTACATCCGGAACAATAAAAAAGATTTGCAAGAATAATGGATTAAGACCATTAAAAATTGAAACAACAGGGATAAGCATAAGCCGGTTGCAGTCTGCAATAACATCCAAAAAAGAAAATCCTTTTCAAAGTGGCAGTAAGGATGAGAAGTTAAGAGAATCAATGGAATTTAATCCTGTCATGAGCTTTGTGAAGAGGTTATTAAATTGGACTTTAAATTTAACTAAACTGGGCAACTCTTTGAAGGGAACGTTTGTTAAGGCGTAAGTCGGCAGTTAAAAGTTAAAAGTTAAAAGTGAGGTGGAGGTTGGGAGTTCCTTTAGCTAGAACTGGAAGCTTCCGAAGGAACTTCCAGCTTCGGGTTTGTTGCATTTTTGTCGGAAGTTTTCGGTTCTGCGAAAACGGAAGCCGGGAATTCCTGCGTGGTAAAAAATTTCACGCAAATTTCGCAAAGATTACCGCAAAGAGGCTTGTCACCATTTCCTGTCACCCTTCCCTTAATACAAAAACCCAAATAGCCATAAAGGGATTTTATTTGCAAATCCTGTTTCTGCATTGTCGATGGCGATAAATGACTTTTCTATTTCTCTGATTTGCTTTTTTGTTTTGTTTTTTCCACCGATTTCAAAAACATATTTTTTATCAACAAGAAAGTCTCCTGACTTTGGATAGGATAATTCATGTGAATGTTTGAGCTGATTGCAGAAAAAGGTTTCTCTTAAAGTGCCCTTATCTGATGAAAGACCGGTTAATGCATATATTATGTTAGTGTTGTTTAAGAAAATCTTTTCAGGTTTTTGGAAAATTTTGTTTCCTTTACTTTCTGAGTTCAAAAAGCTTATCAATTCAGCTTTTTCCAAGAATCCTAAGTATTTATATAGTGTTCTTAAATCTGTGATGTTGAGGTTTGCCGACAAATTTGTCAGGTTTGGAACATAAGGAACTGTTGACGCCAACACAGATAACAATTTCTTAATTTTCCCGGTAGTCTCAAAAGTTATATCCGTTACCGACGGGATATCAACTTCAAGTATCGCATTTATGACATTTTTTATTCTTTGGAAATAATTCTCCGGAGCTTCATTGTAAAATGGATAAAAACCATTTAGGAGATAGTTTTGAAAATGAGGCAGTATCTTTGTTTTTGTGGCAATTTCATTGCAAATAGGCAAATGATTATCAAGAATATCATTAAGACTTAGAATAGGGTGTTTCAACAAATTGTTCATCTCTAAGTATTCCCTAAATGACAGTCCGTTTAGCGTATAAGAGCTTTTGCGCCTGCTGAGATCACCGTTGCCTTTATGCAATTCAATGATTGAAGAACCGGTGTAAACTATATTAAGCTCGGGATTGAGGTCGTAAATGTTTTTTAATTCGGCCGACCAATCATGGCCTTTATACTTTGCCGGGTATTTATGAACTTCGTCAATAAACATGTATTTACCTCCATACTTGAAAAAATTTTCAGCAGTTTCTGTAATTGAATTATTAAAAAAGTAAGAATCATCAAGAGCTACATAAATTACTGACTGCTTGTCTTTTTCTGACAATTCATTAGCTCTTTGAAGCATTAGCGTTGTTTTTCCTATACCGCGTGAACCATTAATTTCTATCAGCCTCTGATTCCAGTTAATGTTTTCATGTATGCTTCTCTTAAACTCTAGAACAACATTATTAATAAGCCTGTTGCTCACTTCAAATAAAGTTTCCATGTTCTTTTTTTACAAAAGTATAAAAAAAATGTAATGCAATACATAAAATACGCAAATAAAATGTAATACAAAACACAAATTATTGGAATATCATGGACATTATTACAGATACATAGGATTGAAAGGATTTCGGATTTTTTTTATTGGAACACGGATAACACGGATTATACGGATTTTCACTGGTTAAAACATCAGTTATCTCTGCGATTTTTGCGAAATCTTCGCGAAATTTGCGTGGGATTTTTTTTAAACCACAAAGAACAGTAAAAAATTCCACGCAAATTTCGCAAAGATTTCCTCAAAGATTTCTATGTGTCTTGTCCTAAAATAGGTTTACACAAAAAAGTGTAACAATGGACAAAAGAAGTAAATTAATTTCAGGATTAAGAGATGGTAAAATAGTCATTCAAAAACCGAATAAATATTTTACCGAAGCAGAAAAACATCACATAATAAAAGAGCTATTGTCTACTGGTTGTACAAAAGCAGAAATTTGGCAAAAATATACCGGGCAAAACGAAGAACACGGTCAAT
>JAGXRQ010000088.1 GCA_018335675.1 Bacteroidota bacterium
AGGGTTGTAAACTTGCGTTTAGCAAAATGGGTTCGCAACAAGTATCGGAAGTTCAGGAGAAGGCACTGGTACTATGCTTACAAATATTTACAGGGAATAGCTATGAGCTACCCCAATATGTTTGAGCACTGGAAACAGGGCTTTTTGCCATAGTCTTTATCATGAAGAGCCGTATGAATCGAGAGGTTCACGTACGGTTCTGTGAGAGGTTTGGGGGTGAAATTCCCCCTTACCTACTCGACTATTTTTCCAGTCAATTTATCTTTCATTTTTGCTGCATTGTCATTCTGTACGTGCGTTAGCAAGACATACTCTTTTGCAATTTTTGGTCAAGCGTTGGCTAGTGCGAATTGCAAATGTGTATGGCTTTAGGGCTGGACTGTATATATTTTTAAGTCTTTCCATTCTGATAAATTATTTATATCGTTATGTTCAAATTTTCCATTTATAACAACAAATTTAGATTTCTTCCCTTTATCTTCTTCAACTTCTATCACTTCAAATTTGTCTGCACCATTTGCTTTGTATTTCTCTGGCAATTCCTCAATCTCTGCTGTGAGTATCACTTTCAATGTTTTTATTGAACTGTCTTTGATGGTAAACGGCTGATTGAATAAAGAAAACAGGTCGGCTACTTTTAAAATTTTCCGATTTTCTGTTTTAGAGTCGTTAAGCAATTGTTTAGTTGTGAGTTTTCTGTCTTTGAATACTTGAATCTCTTTCAAATCCTTTACCTTAGCAACCTTAATTGCTTTTGCTGGAAAGTTGTCTTGCCAACTTTGATGAATTGTTGAAAGGTCATTTGTCTGCTCCTCATTTAATTTCACTCCAACTTCAAAACCGTAGTCAAGTCCGTTTGCAATAAAGTTGGCGGTAAAAACAAAACCGTCTTTGTTGTCAATAAGCAATGACTTGGAATGTGTTAGAGGATGAAAATAAATTCGAATGCCTGCTTCCAAAAGTTCTTTCAGTTGTTCGTTAAACTGCTTTTCAATTGATCTGCAAAACAAAGTAACAGAAACATTTTGTTTCGCCTTGTCTGTGATTGCTTTTACTAACTCAGTGTTTTTGTCAATCTGAAAAGTTGAAAACGAAATTGTCTTTTCCACTTTGTTGATTGCAGCCAACAAAGTTTTATTAAGTGAATTGCCTTTGCTGTTCGGTGAAGTCAGCAAAATGTTATCAAGTTTCGGCAAACTGAATTTGTTTACAGGTTTTACTTTTGCAAACTCTTTTGTTGCAGTCTGTTCATCTGTTGAATGTTCCCAAAAATGATAAACGAAAACTTTAAAAAGTTCTTCGCATTGTTCGTTGTTCAACTCAACTGCCAACTCTGGATTTTGTGTAAAACCGTTTTCGGTAAAGTTGTTTGTGCAGATAAAACCTTTGGGCTTTGATTTCGGGTCAACCAGAATGTATTTGCCGTGAAAGTATTCTGCTGTTCTGTGTATGAAATGATTTTTGAATTTAGTTTCAAGTAATTGAATGTAGTTTGCCTTTATAAAGTCCTCTTCTTCTTCAATCGTTTCTTTTAGTCGTGCTTCTGCTGAACTCAACACAAAAACTTTTACGTCTCTTTCCTCAACTGCTTTTATCAAAGAATCAATAATTTCAGTATCTTGAATAAGGAATGACTGAAAGCAAACCATTTGCTTTGCACTGTCAATCGCCTTAATGATTTTTGAAAGCAAAACTTTTCCTTCTCCCGATTCAATTACCGAAAGTTTTTCTTTCTCGGTAGATTTCCAGCCTGAACCATTCGGCAAAATGGGAAAGGGAATAGTTCCCTCGTTGATTATACTTATTTCTTTGATTAAAGATTTCATTTTTAATAATTGAGATAGTCAATAGTTTCAAGTTTGGCAATATGGTAAAAGGTATCTTCTCTTTCAGAAAAGATTTCTGAAAGTTCTTTTCGCTTTGGAACTTTCACTTTGAAATGCAACTGAATTGGCGAAGCCAATTCGCTTGCAAATTCTTTGAATGAATTTTCGTCAAGAAAATAATCGCTCATGTTTTTGTAAAGCAATTCCCAAAACCACAAATCAGCGTTTTCTTGGTTGATTGGAATATGAGAAATACTTTCAAGTTCAACTTGGTTAAATTGATTCCTCTGAAAAATCGGTTTTAAGATTTTTACTTTTCTATTGAATGAAAGATTGTCTTTGTTAAATTCTGTTAGAATTGCTTTTTTGTCTTGGTCATATTCAAATTCGGAACAATTCATAAGTAATTCCTCTTGCAAAGAATTTTCCTTTATTTCAAAATCAGTTTGAAATATAAGTTGGTTCTCTTTGCTGATTTTCATTAATGATTCATTTTCCTTGGATTGTATTTCCAAATTACAATTCACTGATTTCAATTGAAAGCATTTTTCTTCAACATCTTCAATCAAAACTTCTGTTTTATTGATGGAAAGAATTTGATTTTCGTATTGTCTGATTTCTCTTGGTGTTACTAAAATGATGTTGCTCCTGTTGTCCTCTGCTCGTTCAACTTTTTCTGTTCTGATAATTCTCTGTTCTATCAAATTAGTTTTTGAAATATAAACATTATAAACTCCTTTCTCTCCAATCCAAAATGATTTATCTGTTGCACTTTGCTGTCCTAAGTCAGTAAGAACATAATTAGCAAAAGTATTTTGATATGTTTGGCGGTAGCCAAACATATTGCTTTGCACTTTTTGCAAATATCCTTGTTGTTCTAAACGCTTCAATAAATTCTCACATGCTCTTACAGGTAATGAAGTCAAAAGATTTTGCTGTAATGAATTAGCAGTAACTTCCTCTTGCTCTTGAGCAAGGATTAAAACTGAAATAAAAGGACTTTGCTTTGTCTTTAGTTTCAATGCAAGTTCAACTTGAAAAACGTCTATGTCTTCGGTTCGTTTAAGTACAATCATATTTAATAGCGAATAGTTGATTCAAAATTAGTTGCTAAATCCCTTAGTGCTTTAAGTTTTGCTCTTTCTTTAAACCAAGGTCTGTTTCCAAACAATATAAGTTTATGCCTTGCTCTTGTAAGTGCAACATTCAGTCTATTCGGACTGTTGAAGTGAGCATCACGGGTGTTTTTTGTAAACCCAAGCAAAACTAAATCTGCTTCTTGTCCTTGAAATTTATCAACTGTATAAAGATAGATGTCAGCATTATTTTTATGAAACTTTGAAAAGAAACCTTGTTTGGTAATTTTTCTTATTCTTTTTCGTAATTCTGTTTCTTGGTTTAAGTAGAAAGTCAAAACAGCAACTTCATATTTTTCTCCGTTTGGTTTTGGATTGTCTTTCGCCCAATCCAAGAATTTTACAAGTTCTTTTTCAATATCGTTTGCCTCTGTTGGGTTAATTATTCTTTCGCCTCGTTTATTTCCTGTTGCATCATTATTGTAAATCCATTTTACAACTGGCTCTTTCAAAGCATATTTCCAATCACGATTTTCTAAAACAGTGTTTGCAGATTCCAGATTATTTTCGTAAAAATTTTCTTTTGATGTTTTTGCAATGTCGGGGTGCATCCTGTGTTGGAAGGTAAGCGAAACGAACCTACTTGTTTTATAGTGAGGGTGAAACCCGTCACTTAAAACTCTATTGCTTGCTTGTCCGCCTCCTTTACCAATTCCGTTTTGAAGTAGTTCTAGAATGGAAGGAAATACAAGACGTTTAATTTGATTTATGTCGTCATGGATGCTATTTGGAATTAAATACATTAATTCTCTATCAATATTTTCAAATTCTGTTCCTGCATTCCTGAAACTGAAACTTTGATTTAAACGGCTTGAAACCATTTCACTCCATTCTTCTTGACGACTGTCAAACAAATACGGTAAAGGATTTTTAAATGATTGCCTTGCATAATCTTGACGGTAACGTTGTAGTAAACTGCTTGTTTCTCCGTTGATAAAAATGCTTTTCACTTGAATGTTGGTTGAAAGAAGTTGTTTAATTCGGCTTTCGTTTTTTGCAAAAACAACATCAGCAGAATTTATTTTGGCAATACTGATTTCACTTGCTACCCAACTTTCATCAACTGATTCTACTACTAACTCTCCACTTTCAATAAGTTGCTTTTCAGTGTTTGGGCTTTGGTCTGTAAAAAAAACTTTAAGGCAATCTTCAAATTTCTTGTCGTCTAATTTTGATTTGAGTTCAAACTGTTTGACAATTGATTTTTGAATTTCATTTTCCAACATCGTTGCTATGTTTTCTGAAACATAATCGTTTTCAACATAAGGCGACAATTGTTTTACATCGCCTACCAAAATCCATTTTTTTGCATGTAGTGCTGGCACAATGAAGTCTGAGAAAGTAACCTTTGATGCTTCGTCTACTATCAACACATCAAAACTTGCTCCTTGCTTGTTGGCTCTTATGTCAGGATGTTGCAAAATTCCAATCATAGTTCCTGCAACAAGGTTTGCAGAATCAAGGATGATTTTTTCTATCGGGTCAATTTCTTTTTCTTCTTTCTTGAAAAGGTTTTTCAAAAGAAACTTTTGACTTTCAAGTGTTTGATTTTTTTTGAGATGCTTCTCAATATCTGCTTTGTAAGTAGCAACAAGGTTGCGAAGCAAATAAGGTCTTACACTTTCTTTCACTGGTTTTTCAAATCGGCTGATTCTTACCGGAACAATTTCTTTGTCGCAAATACTTTTGTATCTGCCTTTGATTCTTTCAATCACATTGTCAATTGCAGCATGAGTTGCAGAACAAAGCAGCACTCGTTTTCCCTCTGCGGTGAACTGCATAATAAGTTCAATAATTGTTGTCGTCTTGCCTGAACCAGGAGGTCCCTCCATAAGTGCAAAATCTTTTGTCTGCAATCCTTTAGAAACAAACTCTCTCTGCTCATAAACTCCATCTTTAGTTTCATCTGTGAGTATTTGCCAAGTGCAATCTTTCTCGTAAAAACTTTGTTGCCAAACTCTGCTTTCTGGAAAACCGAATAATTCTAAAAGCGATTGATGTTCTTTTAGCGGTCGGTGGCGAAGATTCTCAAGTGCTCTTTTTTGTTGTTCAAGTTGGTAGGTATCAGGTTTTAAATAAATTGTGTCGCCTTGTATATCGCTTTGAAGAGTTATATAATTCTCATCCTCGTTTTGGTCTTCAACTTCTATGGAATCTTCTCGGTTGAAATTACGCTTTTGGTCAAAGATGCTTTTTGTATTTTCGTTGAAAAGCAAGTCAATTGCTTTTTCCGATTTCTTGTTTGACGCAATTTCAGGGATGTATCTTGTTTCGCCTTCTACGACCGATTTTGTTACTTTTATTGAAAGTGTTTCTCTTTTCAATAATTCAATAGATTTATTTATAAACTCGATATAACGCCTAATGTCATAATCTGCATTAAGTAAGACTTTGTTGTCAACGCCTGTATTTAAGTGAAACAAATTCATTTATATCATATCATTAATGAGGGTCGGCAAAATGAAGGCTCTTTTGGCTTTGCGAAGCGTTGGTTTTTGTGTCGGGCAAAGCCAAATGTGCCTGAATGTGCGGTGGGTTTCCGTTTCCTTTCTTGTCTTTATGCAGCAAAAATTCCTTTGTCATTCTGTCGTCTGTTTTTTACAATGAACGCTAACGGTTGCGGGCTTGTATTGTAGCGATTTAACTGATTCGTCACTGTCAAAACCCACCCAAATATATAAATAAATTCTAAACTGTAAACATGCACCTCAGTAAGCTATAATATAAGCCCGCTGTTGTATGCAGTTAGTGTGTCCTGCGATGAATCAGGGCACTTTCAAATATACAAAACTTTCTGCAAGTCAGGGAGTACGTTCTTTGAAATTGATTCATCATAACTTTAGATGAGATGAGAGACTGAA
>JAGXRQ010000089.1 GCA_018335675.1 Bacteroidota bacterium
GTCGATTAGCTACAATTATTGCAAGCCAGTTGCCTGTTCAGAACTGGCATGATGTGATTGGTGAAGCTACGATTGCTGATGCAATACTTGACAGATTAGTCCACTCGTCACATAGGTTAGAGCTAAAAGGAGATACATTAAGAAAAAAGAAAAAATAACTGTAAAAATGTCAGCTTTTATCTGTTCTTTGAAATAAAACTTATTGGGGGGTCAGTTTGCCGGAATGGGGGTCAGTATCACCGGAATATCCACCGCCGAAAATTACAAATAATTAATGCAATAAAATGAAGAAAACACTAGTATACGGTTACGGAAATCCCGGAAGACAAGATGATGGTTTGGGAGCAAGAATAATTGAGCTTATTGATAAGTGGATTGATGAAAATAGTATTAAGGATATATTTACTGATTGCAATTATCAGTTGAATATTGAAGATTCCGCCTTAATTGCCGATTATGAAAAAGTAGTATTTGTAGATGCATCTGTTGTTGAAGATGTAAAAGACTTCAAATTAGAAAGCATTGAACCCAATGATGCTACAATTGAATTTACAATGCACGCTGTATCTACTTCTTATGTGGTGGATTTATGCAGGAAAATATATAATAAAACCCCTGAATCACATGTACTCCACATAAAAGCTTATGAATTCGATTTTAAAGAAGAGCTGACTCCAAAAGCCTCGGAGAATATGCTTAAAGCGTTTGAGTTTTTGAAGAGCTACTTATTGAAAAAATGATTTTCAGTGCCCTTTTAATGTAAGTTTTTTTGAAACATATAAGGAATGTAAGGTCATATAAGAAATAGCTCATCAATAAATCTCTTAATCCTTATATTTCCTTATATGCCTTATATGGTAACCTTTTTTTAAACATATAAGACATATAAGATACATATAGAAAAAATGTTTCATTAGATTTTTCCGGCAAATTCTTCAATGCCCTTATATGCCTCATATGGTAAACTTTTTTTAAATTATGCTTTATGAATGTGAATACCGTTACCATCTAGCATATTAAAATCGGATCCACTGCAGGAAATGCATTTATAATCCCCGTCAACTTTGCCTAAAGCGCGTGTTTTTAAAAAATTAGATGTCCGTCATTACAAGTTTACCATGATGAATTCCTTTCGTACTTACTATTTTGTCAGCCAGCTCAAGAAGTTTCTTTGCCTTTCCTTTAATTGCGATTGTCTCAAGGCAAAGATCATGGTCTATATGTACATGTTGTGTTGATAAAATAAGATCATGGTAGTCGTGCTGAATGTGCATCAGCTTGTTGTTAAGCTCTCTTTTATGATGATCATAAACAATTACAATTGCTCCGGCTACAATTTTATTTTCATCAACTTTATCATTAACAAGTGTGCTTTTTATTAAATGTCTTATCGCTTGAGATCGGTTTGGAAAACTATGTTTTATAACCATCTTATCCAAATCATCTAATATATCCTCTTCTAATGATACTCCAAATCTTTTTACTTGCATATTGAATAGTTTTAATTCCTGTTGGTTTTATTGAAAATACGACATATTTCTAAAGTAAAATTAATATTTATTTTGGCGAAAATAAAAATAATGTAACATTGCCACGAAATTACAAAAAGGTGACACGATGCGTTTTGTTACAAATTCATGTTTAAGCTTCTTTAGTTTGTTATTATTGTGTTTTAATCTGAATGGAGAAAACTCCAAGCCAGAATTGAACCAAACAGATAGTGTATTTGTATCACTCAATTTACAAAATAAGGAGATCTTGTTGGATGAGATAATTGTGTTGGAAAACAAAAGCCAAAAAACAAAAACGACTAGATCTGAGAATATTGAGGTTATCTCTTCAAGCTTTTTAGAAGAAAACATAGCCGGAAATATATCGAATACTCTTGAAAAAATTCCCGGAATTCAATCTGCGAATATCAGTCCCTCAATGGCCAGGCCATTAATCAGAGGTTTTGGCGGTTATAGAATTGTGATTGCAAAGAACGGTCAGAAACAAGAAGATCAGTCGTGGAATAATCATCAGGGTGTTGCAATTAATCAGTCTTCTATTGAGGAAATTGAAATAATTAAAGGTCCTGCATCTTTGTACTACGGGTCTGATGCGATAGGCGGAGTTATAAATATAAGTACACTTTCTGTTCCCGATTCTTTTGGACTTAGCGGTGTTGTTGGTTTAAAGGCAGAAACAAATAATGATTTGTTAGGAATGAATGTGAAAATTGGACTTAGAGAAAAGCTGTTTTTCTTTAATACAGATGTTTCTTATCAAGATTTTGCAGATTTTAGAGTTCCGGCAGATAGTTTTGAATACAAACCTAATCACTTTGCCAAATTAGATAAATCAATGCACAATACTGCCGGTAAGGAATTATCATTCAACATGCAGGCGGGTTTAGCGAATAATGGCTTAATAAGCTATTTGTTGTTTAGCTATTTCGACAACAAATCCGGCTTTTTCCCATATGCCGCAGGGCAAGAACTTGTTAATGCGTATTGGGAAACGCATTCTGTATCTAATAGGGATATTTTATTACCGAATAGTCAACTGAAAGATACTGAAGTGCAATATGTACTGAATAAATATTTTAAAAACAGCAAACTTTCATCGGCATTTGGGTTTCAGCAAAATATTTCTAAAGAATACGATATTCTAAAGGATATTACCGGCAATAGGCAGGATGACATCTTAGAATATTATGATACCAATCTTGATTTGGGTTATAATCTAAAAACTATTTCAGGCAGAATTAATTACACATATGATTCTCAGGAATCTTATTCTGTAGTAATTGGACTAAATGGACAATCTCAAAAAAATGATATTAGTGGATATAGTCATTTGATTCCGGAATATAAAAGATCTATGGTCGGGTTGTTTTCAGAATTTAGGTATAAAATAAATCAGAAATTTGCCGGTCAACTAGGTGTTAGATTTGATTATGGAAATATATCAATTACGGAATCGATAAATCCTGATCCGGCCATAGGAGATTCAATTTTGAATCCTCAAATTGATAATTTGTACCCGGCAATTGTATATGCTGCCGGACTTATTTGCAATCCCGGCAAATCATTTTTAGCAAAATTACACATAGGTAAAAGTTACAGGATGCCTGCTGCATATGAGCTTGCGTCATACGGTATTCATAGGCATAATCTAAGGTTTGAAAAAGGCAGTTGCAATCTTAATCCCGAAGAAGCTTATCAGGCTGATTTTGTTTTTGAATATTCACATAAGAAAATTCAGATTGCTTTATATCCATTTTTAAATTATTTCACTAATTACATTTATTTGGCCCCAACCCCTGAATTTTCCCTTTGGTACTTTTACCGGCCAGATTTATGAATACAGGCAGAATAAAGCTATGCACTATGGCGCAGAAGCTACTGTAATATATAGGTTTTTAGATAATTTTGGTTTATTATCCTCGCTGGAGTATGTTTATCCTGTAAATCTTGATACTAGAAAAGCTTTGCCTTTTTCTCCACCATTATCAGTTGTGTCTGAGTTGTATTATCATAATACCGATAAGAAGTTTAGGATAGGAATGCAAGTAAATTATACAGCATCACAAGAAATCGTTGCTATAAATGAAAGCCCAACTGATGGTTATACTGTATTTAACATATCCGCCCAAAAATCATTTAATATTGGGCGAAATGAGATAATTGCATTAATTGCGGTAAGAAATCTCACAGATAAATACTATTTGAATCATTTGAGTTATTATAGAAGGCTTAATATTCCTGAGCAGGGGAGAAACTTGATATTTTCAGTAAAAATTCCTTTCAAAACAAATTCAATTAATAATGTTTAATCAAAATTAAATAGAAATGAAAAAAAATGTTTTAAAATCAATTCAACTTACAATTTTAGCAGGTGTTTTGGTATTTGCGTCATGCGATAAAACCGACACTACAACTCCACCGGAAATTAAAAACATTGCAGCGACAAATCATGATGATAACACAACTGTTATTCCACGAGGAGGAACAATAAGCGTTAATTTTGAAGCTGTTGCAAAAAACGATGGCAGGCTTGATTGGTATCATATTGAAATTCATGACCACCCGGAATCAGGATTAGTTGAAGATGAGTACAGAATTATTGATGATTCTTTCATGGATAAAGTAACATTTAAAGGATTGAAAAATGCTAATGTACATGAGCATATAATAGTTCCTGCAGAGGCTAATCTTGGAGCTTATCATGTTGTTATAACAGTAGTTGATGAATATGGTAATTCTGTAGATACAGAGGATGTTGATGTTTCAATTGCAATTATAGAGTAATGAAAAAAACGTTATATATTACATTTCTAATAACTCTTGTATTTTTGGGATGTATAAAAAATGACGGTGATAATCAGGATAAACCGGAGATAACATTATTGTCTCCGGCACCCTGTGATACTCTATATTTTGGTGTGCCATTTACATTTCAAATTAAGATTAGCGATAAAGATGGGTTAGGGAATATAAAGATGGGTATTCACCATAATTACGGTCATCATCAACACAGCGACCATGAACCATGTAGTATGGATGAACCTAAAACCGCAGTTAATCCTTATTTCAATGAGTGGATATTTGCGCTACCGTCTGAAGAGAATGAATATATTTTCCAAACTGAGATTACATTTGTGGATAATGGTTATGATATCGGCGATTATCATTTCCATATTTACGTAACTGATAATGTTGGTTATCAGTCGTTTACATCTCTAGCTGTAAAGCTTCAGTAAAACCATAAAAAATAATTTTACCATATAAGGCATATAAGGAAATATAAGGATTAGTCTGGCAAGACTCGGTATATTCCATTTATATATGTTTTCTGTCCTTCTTTGAATAAATGAGAAACATTAAAGTTTATTAATAATCCCATAGGAGCTTCTAATAGCTTCATATATGTCATCAATTGAGCTTCAAAAATTGGATGTATGCTTTCCACGGATTTTATTTCAACTGCTAAAACATTTTCTACAAAAAAATCACACCGTAAATCTGCGTCTAATTCCAACCCTTTATATTCAACAGGAACAACTAATTCTGAATTAAATTTAATGCCTCTGTTTTGAAATTCGTGTCTTAGACATTTATGGTATACACTCTCTAATAAACCAGGACCTAGTGCCTTATGTACTTCAATTGCTGCCCCATTTACTTGATACACTAATTCTTTTAATTTTGATTTTGAAATTCCCATATTGGTAATATATTTACTAATATGCAAATATAGTTAATTAGGCTAAAATAAATGAATATATATGTATATTTGTTGAAATATATTAATTTGTTCTTATATGACCTTACATTCCTTATATGTTTATTTTTTTTTTACCATATAAGGCATATAAGGAAATATAAGGAATTGGAGGTTTATTGATGATTTACATCTTATATGGCCTTACATTCCTTATATGTTTAATTTTTTTCACCATATAAGGCATATAAGGAAATATAAGGAATT
>JAGXRQ010000090.1 GCA_018335675.1 Bacteroidota bacterium
TACCAATAACATCCGCTATCTCTTGTTGTTTGTATCCACTACTTCTCATTTCAGAAATTGTGTACCTTTGTTCTCTGGTTAAATGTTTCATTTTGCAACTTTTTTTTGACGAGGAAAGCCAATTTAAACTTTATCCATCAGGACAAGGGGAAAGATAATTTCTTTCTCCTTTGTCTTGAAAAATATTATTTACTTTATATCCTCGTAAAAAGTTGCATTAATTACTTGAATTTAGTATTAATAAAAGATGATGAATTAAAAACAATAGCAATTTTTGCAGTATCGATTGACATCTCTGACAGAATTAAGCAAACAAATGATATCCAAAGACTTAATAATGAACTTTTAGAGAAAAACAAAGAATTAGAACAAATAGTTTATATCGCTTCTCACGATTTAAGAAGTCCACTTATTAACATAGAAGGATTTAGTTATGAGCTAAGTAAACTTTCAAAAGGCATTTCTGAAAGTATGTCTAGCATTCAAAAAGATAAGCTAAAAGAATTTTCAGACGTATATAGTTTCATTTTTGAGGAAATTCCGGGATGCTTGGAATATATCCAAGCCAGCACTAAAAAAATGGATGCTTTGATTGCAGGGTTACTGAAAATTTCAAGGCTAGGAAGAGAATCATTGAATGTGAAAGCAATAAATATGAATGAGTTTATTGCAGATGTTCTTCAAAATTTCTCCTTTCAAATTAATCAGAAAAAAGCAGAAATTATAATTAAAAAACTGCCACCATGTAATGCTGATATATTGATGTTGAATATGGTATTTTCAAATTTGCTTGCCAATGCCCTAAAATACACACAGCCAAACCTACCTCCTATTATCGAAATTGGAGGTAGTAAAGAAAATGGAATTACTACATATTATGTAAAGGATAATGGCATTGGAATTCCTGAGACTAAACTGGAAGAAATTTTTAAATTATTTTATCGCCTGTCTAATGACAATACCGGAGAGGGACTTGGCTTGTCTATTGTTAAGAAAATCATTGAGAAGCATAATGGCAATATTTATGCGAAAAATAATGAAAAACAAGGCAGCTGCTTCTTTATAGAATTACCCGCGAATTAAACCAAATCCTGAAACTTTTTTATTTTTTTACTGTAAAATAATATAGTCAGCAATTACTAACTAATGACTATTAATTTATGGAACTAGATGTTAATGTTGTTATTGGAGAAGATGATGAAGGACATGCGCTCTTAATTAAGAGAAATCTTCAAAGATCAGGCATATCAAATCCTATTTTACATTTTTCGAATGGTAAACTAATTTTAGACTTTTTTGATGAACAAATTTCCAGTGGAGAAATACACAAAAAGGGATATATTTTACTACTTGATATTCAAATGCCTAACATAGGAGGCATAGAAGTGCTTGAAACTTTAAAACAACATGAAATCTTGAAAAAAATTCCGGTAATTATGATTACTACCACCGATAACCCTCAGGAAATCGAAACTTGTCATCAACTTGGTTGTAATTCATACATCGTAAAACCAATTGATTACGAAAAGTTTATTGATGTTATAAAAAGATTAGGTTTCTTTCTTAAAATTGTTCAGGTTCCAAAATTAGCCTGAAATAACTTTTCTCCAAAACTTCAAATTATTTAATTATTAATTGCCTGAATGCAATAATATCGTAAATTTGTTATCATTCAGCTGCCTGGAATGGTATTTTTCAAAAGGATATAGAATAAATATATCAGAAGCAAAATGAACAAAATCATTAAGGATAATAGTAATTTAAGTGCCTATACAATTATTATTGTAGAAGATGACGTATCTCTTAATATATTAATTCAAAGAGCTTTAGAAAAAGTATTTGTAAAATCAATCGGATTTCATACAGGAAATGAAGCTCTTGAATACTTTGAGAATAATGATGATTCAAATAAAATACTTTTACTTGACTATCAATTATTTGATATGAATGGAGAGTTTCTTATAAGAACTCTCAAAAACAATAAAAAAGAAATCCCCTTTGTCATTATTACAGGTCATGGAGACGAGAAGACTGCGGTGGATATGATGAGGCTTGGTGCACTTGATTACATTATTAAAGATTCTAATTTTTTAAGCTTGATGCCAAATGTGGTTCTTCAAGTTATTAACAATATCACAATTGAAAAAAAATTAATTGAATCTCAATTAGCATTAAAGAAAAGTGAGGAAAAATATAGAAGTATTTTCGAGAATATTCTAGATGTATATTTTGAGCTAACTCCATCAGGAATTATTAAAGAGCTTTCACCATCTATAAAAACAATTTTCAAATACTCAAAAGAAGATTTAATAAACAAACCATTATTCGACAATAAAAGTATTGAGAAGAATTTTCTTGATATAATCTATAACCAAGGAATTATAAGTGATTTTGAAGTTACACTATCAACAAAAAATAATACAAATATCCCTTGCTCCCTAACTGCCAAGATAATTTACGATATCGAAAATAACCCTGAAAAGATTATCGGTACAATCAGAAATATTTCAGAAAGGAAAAAAGTTGAAGAAAGTCTCAGGCTTAGCGAAGAAAGATACAGAATATTGGCAGACAATTCAAGCGACTTAATTTCTAAGCATAGTTGGGATAGAACATTTCTTTACGTTTCTCCTGTTTGTAAAAAACTTCTGGGGTATGATGCAAAAGAAATGACTGGCTTATCCGTTTACAAATTTATTCACTCTGATGATATTGAGGATATTAGAAGAAATCATATATACCTTTTAGAGAATAAAACCACTTCATTAATAGAGAGTTATAGAATTCGCAAGAAAAACGGACAATATATCTGGTTTGAAACTACTAACCAGGTAATTTATAATCCACTTACTAATTTAGTTGAAGAAATTGTATGTGTTTCAAGGGATGTTACAGAAAGAATAGAGAAAGAAGAATTGATTAGAGCAAAAGAAGTTGCTGAAAGATCTAATGTGGCAAAGAGTGAGTTTCTTGCTAATATGAGCCATGAAATTAGAAATCCAATGAATGCTATTATTGGGATGGCTAACACATTATCAAAAACAGAACTAGAAGAAAATCAAAAGAAGTATTTAAATTCAATTTTGCTTTCCGACCGAACACTATTAAACATATTAAACGATATACTTGATTTCTCAAAAATTGAAGCAAACAAAGTTGATATAACTTACTCAGAATTTGAATTAAACAAACTAATGTCTAAAGTTACAAAGCTTTATGAACCAATTTGCTCTCAAAAGAACCTTGCATTTGAAACAAAAATTGAAAAAGATATAGTCAATAAGCTATACGGAGATGAACAAAAGATTGTTCAAATTTTAAACAATCTGCTTAGCAATTCAGTGAAATTTACAAATTCAGGAAAAATATCAATAGAAGTCACTCAAACGTACATAAAAGACAGCAACGTTAAACTTAAGTTCACAGTAAAAGATACCGGAGTAGGAGTTAGAAAAAAAGACATATCAAAGTTATTTGAATCTTTTAGGCAATTAGACATATCAACAAAAAAAGAGTACCAAGGAACAGGACTAGGGCTAAGTATTGTAAAAAGGCTTGCAGAATTAATGAACGGTAACGTTGTATTTGAAAGCGTATATGGAAAAGGCAGTACTGTGAGCTTTGAAGTTCCTTTAATTATTTCAGAAACTAATCCTATTCATCAGGAATTAGACGCAGCTTCTTCAAAAAAGCAGTTTAAATCAAACAAGCTGATTAAAATATTAGTTGCGGAAGATGATGCTATAAATCAGCTTTACATAGCTAGCTTCCTAAAATCTAAGGGCTGGCAGGTAAGTACAGCTTCAAATGGGATTAAAGCTATTGAAGAGTTTCAAAAAGAATCCTTTGACATTATTCTAATGGATGGTCAAATGCCAAAGATGGATGGATTCGAAGCAACTAAAAACATAAGAGAAATTGAAAATCAATCAGGGAAAAATAAAAATATCCCAATAATTGCAATTACCGGATATGCCATTCAAGGAGACCGGGAAAGATTTATTGATGCAGGTATGGATGATTATATAACGAAACCCATTGATGAAAACAAACTGGTACAAATAATTGAAAAGTATACAGAAAAGAAATAAAAAAAGGTCACAAAATATTGTGACCTTTTTTATTAATCAATTATAGCCTGTATTCCCGGCAAAACTTTACCTTCCAGATATTCCAGCATTGCACCACCTCCTGTGCTAACAAAGCTTACCTGATCGGAAAGATTAAGCTGATTTATTGCTGCTACTGAATCACCTCCGCCAATCAATGAGAATGCTCCTCTAGCAGTAGATTTAACAATAGCTTCTGCTATAGCTTTTGTGCCCGCAGCAAAGTTTGACATTTCAAA
The DNA here is from genome assembly GCA_018335675.1 of Bacteroidota bacterium. Classification (GTDB taxonomy): domain Bacteria; phylum Bacteroidota; class Bacteroidia; order Bacteroidales; family UBA7960; genus PWND01. Next base: position 4,349 of record JAGXRQ010000090.1, read on the forward strand.
TACTCCCATAGGACCATTCCAGAGCAATGTATTTGATTTTTCAATCACACCTGACAATTCTTTTATGCTTTTTTCCCCAATATCTAAACCCATCCATCCTTCATCAATTGAATCTGCAACTGCAGTTTTGAACTTTGCATCATTTGAGAAAGAATCAGCAATAATTACATCTTGAGGAATAAAAATATTAACACCCAGTTTACGAGCTTTTTCTTCAATATCAATAGCAACTTGTAAAAAGTCATCCTCAACCAAGCTTGAACCTATCTTTCCTCCCCTTGCTTTTACAAACGTAAACATCATACCACCACCAATTATAATATTATCAGCCTTGTCTAACAAATTATTCAATATTTCAATTTTTGAAGAAACTTTTGCACCACCAATTATTGCAGTAAAGGGCTTTTTTATATTATTTAAAACCTTGTCAATTCCCTCAAGTTCTTTTGCTATAAGAAAACCAAACATCTTATCGTTAGGGAAAAACTTAGCAATAATTGTTGTAGATGCGTGTGCGCGATGAGCTGTGCCAAAGGCATCATTAACATAAACATCTGCTAGAGAAGCCAGCTTTTTTGAGAAACCTTCATCTCCTTTTTCTTCTTCCTTATGAAATCTTAGGTTTTCGAGAAGTAATACTTCTCCCGGCTTTAATGATGCTGAAAGCTCTTCTGCCTCCTTGCCAATGCAATCTTCTGCAAATTTCACATTTTGACCAAGTACTTTCGACAAATGATTTATAATATGCCTGAGTGAGTATTTATACTCCGGGCCATCTTTTGGTCTGCCAAGATGCGACATTAAAATAACGGAACCACCATCAGAAATAATCTTCATTATGGTAGGGATTGCCGCAACAATTCTAGAGTCATCGGTTACATTATATTCCTTATCCAGAGGCACATTAAAATCTACCCTAATTATTGCTTTCTTATTTTTAAAGTTATAACTTTCAATTGTTTTCATGTGTTTGATGTTTTATAAAGCTGAATTCAAGTCACAAATGCAACTTTTTGTTTAATCAAATTTAATGATAAAAATTCAATT
>JAGXRQ010000091.1 GCA_018335675.1 Bacteroidota bacterium
GTAATTATTTAATTACTTTAACCAACGTACAGGATAATCTTGGCAGAACCGGAACAGTATTAACAGGAGATGCAACTCTTACATTGCTTGCAACTCCTTCCTTTTTAATTAATGGGTTAACCTCTGTTACAACAAATCAATTAGGTGTCGTTTACTCTATTAATCCGGCATTCCCGGCTAATGAGCAATATTTATGGACAGCTTCACTGGGCGTTATCGATGGCGCAGCAAATGGAAGCACTGTTACAATCAACTGGGGTGCTGTTGTTGGTTCCGGTTACGTGGAAGTTGAAGTTCGTAACAATACTTCTCTCTGTACACGCACGGTAAGACTTGCTGTTGAAGTAATTGACTGGCCTGTTATTATAGGCAATCTTTCGGCATGCTCAGGTAGTGTTGAGAGATACTACTCAAAGCAAGATGCTATTCACACTTATGCATGGTCTGTAATAGGTGGAAATATTGATGGTTCGACGAATACTTATGAAGTATACATAGAATGGGGTACTGAAGCCGCAGGTCAAGTGTCCCTCACTCAAAGTGATGGCGCACCTAGTTCAACAAGTGTTATTGTAACAATTAATCCAACAAACATTTGGAGTGGTGCAATTTGTCAGGATTGGTTTGTCACATCCAACTGGGGTTGTGGTTACGTACCAACAAATGCAATAGATGTAACTATTCAATCAGGCGCACCGCGCTATCCTGTTATAGGAATAACTAGCAATAATGCTTTTGTAAAAAGTTTGGTGCTTAATACCGGAGCCAATTTGGGAATTGTAAATACTAGCAACTTAATTGTTGCTAATTCCTTGAATCTGTCAGGAGTGATTACTGCAGAAAACAATAGTTATATTCAGATAGGAACCGGCAGTGGAAGTCCGGGCAGCCTTTCTCATAATAATGGTAAAGTAATCGGCGAGCTAAGAAGATGGATTAGTGGTACAGGAGAAATTCTATTCCCTTCAGGAACAGCAGATCATAATAGATGGATTAGGATGAATTATACAACTGAGCCAACTATTTTGGGAATGGTAGCTGCTCAATTTCTTGAAGATACTCCTAATGTTGGAAGCTTTTATGGCAATCTTCCTATTAATGATGAAACCGCAGGCACAGTTGAAGTTGATAACATTTCTGAAAGAGGTGTCTGGAGAGTCAGACCTCTTAGTGGATTATTCGGAGGTAATTACGATATTCATTTCAACACTCACGGTATAATTGAAATTGACCCCATTTATGCAGATAATCTTAGAATGGTTAAGAAATCTGAAGGCACTGATATATGGTTTATTCCAGGTACTCATGATGGCGTTGAATTGATAGATTTAGACACAAGAGCATACTGGGTCAAGCGCACAGGCGTTTCCGGTTTTTCATATTATGCACTGGGTGGTACATTCGTCGAAAACCCACTCCCTATCGAACTACTTTCTTTCACAGCTGAATGCGGTGAAAATGGGGTTATAGTTAAATGGGTTACTGCTACAGAAATAAACAATGATTACTTTGTGCTGGAAAGAAGCCCTAACGCCAACAATTGGCAGGTGGTGAAAGTTGTTGATGGAAAAGGAACTGTTTCTACAATCAGCAACTATTCTGTGTTCGATGCTGTAATATTTGACAACATTATGTATTACCAGCTTACTCAAAATGATTTTGATGGTAAACACGCTACCTACGGACCTATTTCTGTAATTTGTGATAAATCTGAGGCTGAAAGAATTGTTATTCACAGATTAAGCCACAATAATAGCAAACTTAATGTTGTGTTCTCTTCTCCTCTGCCTGATGTAGTGGTGGAAGTATTTGATATAACAGGAAAACCGTTATATAAACATGAATATACAGGCAACTGCTTGAAATCAGGAGCTTACATTGAAGAAACATTTAATGTAAATCCAGGCATTTATATGCTAAGAATTTACAATAAGAATGAGGCGGTTGTGAAGAAGTTTATGGTAAGGTAAGTTGGAAGTCGACAGGGCCTGCCCTGTCCGGACGCATGCTTCATCAACCATATCCTCCGCTTTGCTCAGGGTGACATTCTAAGGATTGAGAATAAAAGGAAAAAGGACGGCTGCGCCGTCCTTTTTCCTTTTCCTCCATCAATAAAGCGCATCGTCATCCCGAACGTCAGTGAGGGATCTAGTTGTTCCATGCTCGTCATCTCGAGCGTTAACGAGAGATCCCGTTGAAATTAGGATTAGTTTATTAAAAGGGTCGCGGATATCCACGGGATATCTCACTAACGTTCGATATGACGGGGCTCTCTGACAACGGGATTTCTCCCTGACGGTCGATATGACGTGGTTGTCAAACGACGAGCAACCCCGAACCTCAAACCCCAAACCACCTCCTACTTACGACTGCCGACTAAAATCTCCAACATCTTAATTGCTGCTTCGGCAATTACGGTGCCCGGGCCAAATACGCCCACTACTCCTGCGTCATATAGGAATTGATAATCTTGTGGCGGTATTACACCTCCTACAATAACCATAATATCATCTCTGCCAAGGTCTTTTAGCTCCTGAATAATTTGTGGGGCAAGGGTTTTATGTCCGGCTGCGAGACTTGATACTCCTACTATATGTACGTCGTTTTCAACAGCTTGTTTTGCCGCCTCTTTAGGCGTTTGGAACAGAGGTCCGATGTCAACATCAAATCCCATGTCGGCATAGCCGGTTGCTACAACTTTTGCTCCTCTGTCGTGGCCATCCTGACCCATTTTCGCAATCATAATACGTGGTCTGCGGCCTTCAATCTTTGCAAATTCATCTGCCATAGCTCTTGCCTTGGCAAACAATTCATTATTTTCAATTTCCATAGAATATACTCCTGATATAGAACGTATAACGGCGTTATACCTGCCAAAAACTTTTTCACAAGCCATCGAAATTTCGCCTAGCGAAGCTCTTTTTCTTGCTGCATCAACAGCCAACTCAAGCAAATTGCCTTTTCCTGTTTCACAAGCATGAGTAATTGCTTCCAAAGCTTTGGTAACTTCAGCTTCATTTCTTTCAGCTCTCAGTTTTTCAAGTCTTTTAATCTGAGATGCTCTTACAGCGGTGTTGTCAACATCGAGAATTTCGATAGGGTCTTCTTTTTCCAGTCTAAATTTATTCACACCAACAATAATATCTTTTCCGGCATCTATTCTGGCTTGCTTTCTTGCAGCAGCCTCTTCGATACGCATTTTTGGCAAACCGGTTTCAATAGCTTTTGCCATTCCTCCTAGTTTTTCAACTTCCTCTATATGCGCCCAGGCACGTTGTGCAATTTCATGTGTAAGTGCTTCAACATAATACGAGCCTGCCCAAGGATCAATAGCTTTGCAAGCATTGGTTTCTTCCTGTATGATAAGCTGGGTGTTTCTGGCAATCCTAGCTGAAAAGTCGGTTGGCAAAGCAATAGCCTCGTCAAGTGCGTTAGTGTGTAGCGATTGCGTATGTCCTAATGCAGCACCCATAGCTTCAATGCATGTTCTTGCAACATTATTGAAAGGATCCTGCTCTGTTAGACTCCATCCTGAGGTCTGACAATGTGTGCGCAATGCCAATGATTTTGAATTTTTTGGATTAAACTGTTTAACCAATTTTGCCCACAGCATTCTTGCAGCGCGCATCTTGGCAATCTCCATAAAATGGTTCATGCCAACTGCCCAGAAGAAAGAAAGCCTTGGTGCAAACGAGTCAATATCCATACCTGCATTTACTCCTGTGCGAAGATATTCCAAACCGTCGGCCAAAGTATATGCCAGCTCTATATCGCAAGTAGCACCGGCCTCTTGCATATGATATCCGGAAATAGAAATAGAGTTAAACTTAGGCATGTTCTTAGAAGTAAACTCAAATATATCCGCAATTATCCTCATTGATGAAAGAGGAGGATAGATATATGTATTACGAACCATGAATTCTTTAAGAATGTCGTTTTGTATTGTTCCACTAAGCTTGTCCATAGAAACACCTTGCTCTTCTGCCGTTACAATATAGAACGCCATAATCGGAAGCACAGCTCCGTTCATTGTCATTGAAACAGACATTTTATCTAGAGGAATATTACCAAACAAGATTTTCATATCCAGAATAGAGTCTATAGCAACACCGGCCTTACCAACGTCACCAACAACTCTTTCATGGTCTGAGTCGTAACCTCTGTGAGTAGCAAGGTCGAAAGCCACTGACAAACCTTTTTGTCCGGCAGCAAGGTTTCTGCGATAGAAGGCGTTTGACTCTTCTGCCGTTGAAAAACCCGCATACTGTCGAATTGTCCATGGTCTTTGAACATACATTGTAGAATATGGTCCTCGGAGAAATGGCGGCAACCCGGCAGCATAACTTAAATGCTCCATGTTTAAAAGGTCGTCGGCACCGTAAACAGGTTTAACAGCAATCTGCTCAGACGTAATCCAATCCTTTTTATTATCATTTTTCTTTTCCCATTCAGAAAATTTGATTTCTGATTTCTTTAGGGATTTATATGAAATATTTTTAAAATCTGGTCTCATTTTTTTTTTCGTTTTTTCGTTGGGACTGTTGGGACAAGGCAGTGCCTTGTCCATTACCGTCGGGACAAGGCAGTGCCTTGTCCATTACCGTCGGGACAAGGCAATGCCTTGTCCCTATCCGTATT
>JAGXRQ010000092.1 GCA_018335675.1 Bacteroidota bacterium
ATTTTGCAACTTTTTTTTGACGAGGAAAGCCAATTTAAACTTTATCCATCAGGACAAGGGGAAAGATAATTTCTTTCTCCTTTGTCTTGAAAAATATTATTTACTTTATATCCTCGTAAAAAGTTGCATTAATTACTTGAATTTAGTTTATTCCAGTGTTGCATTTTATAAAAATGGATATAATATAATTGCTATTATGATAATGCCATTTTTTGGCAAACTGATTGGTAATATTGACCCACGTAGGTTTGCGGCTATATCATTCCTTTCAATGATGATGTATATTTTTTCACTTATACTTACCGGTGCTTACCCAAACAGCGTTGAGTTTTGGGGAATTACGCTTTATTATATGATGATACTATATATCTTGTTTCATAGTGTTTTTGCGGCAACAATGGGACTTTTGTGGAGCATTGGATCAGCATACTTTTGTCCACCAAGCGAAGCTGGAAACTATCAGAGTTTGCACCTTGCACTTACAGGTGTTAGAGCACTCTTTGCTCCTTTAATGGGAGTGTTCTTTTATGAAATGTGGGGTTTCAATGTTACCTTTATAATTGCAATGTCTTTTCTTCTTGTTGGCAGCGCATTTATGTTGTGGTCGGCAAGGAAATACAGGGTGCTGCAGTAGCTTGGGGAAAAACCCCACGCAAAATCCGCAAAGATTCCGCAAAAACACAAAGAATTAACATTGTGAAACACTGTGTAAAACTCTGTGCTACACTGTGTAACTAAAATCTGCGAGAAATCAAATAACCACTGCATGTCTCACTTTCGTTTGACATAACAGCACTTTCTGCAGAACGCTAAATGCTAAATTTCGCCTACAAAAAATCAATTATTACCTTTAAAAGTTAAATAATTAAAAAAATAAAAACAATCAACTTAAATTTTATTTACATTTGCCCGCAATGCAGTTAATCCATTACTTTTATTGCTTTAAATATGATTTATATTGATTTATATTGATTTATATTGATTTGACTGAATATATCGTTATTACAATCATATATACAAATTTCGATTTGAATTTGAAGAAATGAAGCTCTTTGTTGCTGATTAGTGTTTTTCGCGCAGAGGCGCAGAGAGCGCAGAGTATTTATACCGGAAGAAAAAGGGGGCGGGAAACCGCTATCGCAAAGCTATTATTTCCCACCCCGGACTCTTCCTTTACAAGAAAGGAGGTGATGCAAAGATAAGAAAAAGTAAGTAAATGAATCCTGAAAAATAATAAGTTAAGCTCCACTATTATTTACACGGATTTAAAAACAGACAAATCTTCTGGAGCATTTTTATCATATAAATAAAATGAAAATTATGAAACCGAAAATTTTAAAGAATGTAACGATTATTACTTTCTCTTTATTTGTATTATTGACTACAGTATTATTTATCTCATGTAATAAAGAAAGTGAGATAGTTGAAAAATCAGTAGAGACAATTTTCAATGAAGTTGTTTTCACTGACTCTAAAGGAAGCGTTATTTCAATTGATGATGCATCATTAGACTTACCAGATGCTGTACTTATTTTAATGGAAGACAAAGATAGTCGTTCGGGTATTAAAGCCCAATATTTTAAAACAGAAGAAGATGCCTATAAGTACATTTCTGAAATTCCTGAATTGACAGATGCAAAAGAAAAAATGGACTTTGCGAGGCGGGTTCGTAGCTTAGCAGAGAAAACTGGAGATATAAATGTTGAAGATCCGGAATTGTTCTCAAAAGAAATGAAGACTTTATTAGCCAGTTATAATCCAATTGCGGACAGAGGAATGGGTTTGCTTTACGATCTTTCCCCTCCAGCAGGAGATTACTTTCCTATTACCGGTAATGCACAGGTATCTTTGTTTTCTTTTAATAACAGAGCTACATCAGCACAGGGTTTTGGTTTAGCTAATTGGCTTTGGTCAAGAACTTGGTTTAGAGGCAGTGCGGTTTACCTTCTCTTGGGAACAGCACATTTCATTCCATTAAAAGACCTCAACTTTGATAATCAAGCATGCTCAAGTTTGTAATTGATTTAAATGATTCTCTGGTAGCTGATATTATTAGCCAGAGAGTTATATATGTTTTTTTAGTTTAACATAATTAGTTTTTTTATAATCATTCAGATGAAAAACATTTTTAGAATAGTATTAATAGTTTTATTAATAACTGCAACCAACACATCATACAGTCAGGAAGAAAAAATTACATTAGCAGAAAAAATTCCGGGCTGGTATAGATTTGAAAAGGGGAGACATGGGATAAGTTTTTTTGCCGGGCTTGATGGTTTTGAAGCAAGAGATGAGGACCGTAATATATATGCATATAATTATATGCCAAGTATTCGTTTAGGATATAATTATATTCCATTAAATAGTTTTGTTATTAATGCAGAGATAATTTATGCCTATTCATTTAACCACCCTTCTTATGATAGACAAAATATCATGTACTTTGTGGGATTAAGCAAAACGTTTTCCGGTAAAAATAAATTCTTTATGGGTACTGGTGTTGATTTTGTTACAGAAAACTTCAGGTACCGAATTCACCCTGAAGTGCCTGATCATAGATATTTTGGTGATACAGAATTCCATAAACTAAACTCTCATTACATGTATTTCCTAAAACCAAATGTGTATTTTGGTTACTGCTTTGGAAACAACATAACTTTACAAACAGGGGTTGGGTATAATGTTTATTTAGGAGATAAAAAATTAGCTCCATTTTCTGGCGATATTAAGTTTACATACTTTTTCCCACTTAAAAATAAAGAGAAATAGTGATTTAGTTGTAAGTCGGCAGTCGTAAGTCGTAAGTCGGCAGGAAAAGGATACCTAAGGAATTTTCCAGCTTCCAAATTCGCGGAACTGGAAACTTCCAAAGAATCCGTTTCATCTGCGTAAATCTGTGCATTCTGCGGGAGAAAAGGAAATATGGAAATAATGAAATATGGAAATAAGTCAAATCTTCAATCTTATAAAAGCTGAATTCAAGTCACAAATGCAACTTTTTGTTTAATCAAATTTAATGATAAAAATTCAATTGGTGATAAGAACCCCAATTTTTTTCTTGGTCTGTTATTTAACTTGTGTTGAACATATTGAATTTGTTGATTAGTAATATTTTCAAAAGAAGACCCTTTAGGAAAGTATTGCCTGATAAGCCCATTTATATTTTCATTAGCACCTCGTTCCCATGAA
>JAGXRQ010000093.1 GCA_018335675.1 Bacteroidota bacterium
GCCTTGTAATAATGATCTGCATTATGCTTCTTCACTATGCTTTTGATACCAATCGCATCAATAAGACTTATTACTTGTTTGAAAATCGGCTGTCCGACAAATTTTATTTCCGTATTTTTGCTCATGTTGTTTGTTGTTCGCAAAGCAAACTTACAACATGGGGTGAAACCTTCGGGGATTAACCCCTATTTTTTTTTAGTCGTTCAGTAGTGAAATAATAAGAACATGGGAAAACTCATTGAAGAATTTCACAGCTATCGTGAAAAAATGAATAAAAAAATCCTTGCAGTTGACAACAAGGTAATTAAGCGCATATATAGCGCCGATGCATTAACCTACATTGACGGAGCTTTGCCTGCAAAAACAAAAGAAATGCTAGGGTTGGTAAGTTCAATGGTCTTAAGATGTGATGATTGTGTAAAATATCATCTTGAGAAATGCTATGAGCTGGGAGTAACAAAAGAAGAGCTTTTTGAAATCTTTTCAGTGGCAAATATAGTAGGCGGAACAATCGTTATACCACATACAAGAAGAGCTTTGGAGTTTTGGGAAGAACTCGAAGAAACCAATTCCTAAATTTTTTTTAAACATCTCTCCACATCAAAATATTTTTTTCTATATTGCAGTCCAAATTTTAAAAAATTGATTGCAGGAATAGGAACAGATATAATTGAAGTTGACAGAATAAAGAAACAGCTTTCAGAGCAATCTGGCCTGAAAGAAGATTTATTTACCTCCTGCGAAATTGACTATTGCGAAAGCAAAATCAACAAAGCTCAACATTATGCCGCAAGGTTTGCCGCAAAGGAAGCATTTCTAAAAGCTCTTGGATCCGGGTTAATTAATGGAATGAGATTTACAGATATCGAAATTCGAAATGATGAAGCAGGCAAACCTAGCATTCAATTATACGGCAAGGTCCTTGAATACTTTCACCAACTTAATATTTCTTCAATTCATTTATCAATATCACATATTGGCAGTATTGCCAATGCAATAGTATTAACCGAAAAACAACCAAACTGAAACACTATGTCAAACATTGTATCTTATGACGAAAGAGTAAAAAACTTCAGCTGGAAGATTGCTGAGGATGAATTAGATTACAAGCCCGGCCAACCTATTAATATTGGATGGTATTGCTCCGACAGAATTTGCCAAATGGGGAAAGGCGATAAATATGCCTTACTATGGGAAAACGCAATGGGAGTTGAAAAAAAATACACTTATAATGACCTTAGGTTAACTTCAAATACCATAGGGCATTTTCTTCGTTCAGTAGGCATTGAAGCAGAAGATAGAGTTTGTATTTTTCTTGAGAGAATCCCCGAATTGTACTTAAGCTTTGTTGGCATATTAAAGATTGGAGCCATAGCTCAACCGCTGTTCTCTGCATTTGGAGAAGAATCTCTGTTTATCCGACTAGAAAATGCCGGAACAAAGGCTATTATTACTCAAAGAAAACATCTTGGAAAGGTTAGAAAAATAGTTGATAAATTGCCAAATTTAAAACACATTATTGTTGTTGACCATGATGGTAAAAAGGAATTAATGGATAATGAAGTTGTTTTCTCATTGGAAACTGCAACTCCGGTTGAAGACCTTAAAATTCATCCAACAGTAGCCGAATCACCATCGGTATTGCATTATACATCAGGCACTACAGGGCAACCAAAGGGAGTAAAGCACGTTCATTACTCATTAATTTCACAATATCTAACAACAAAGTGGGTACTCGACCTACAGGACGATGATATTTATTGGTGTACTGCCGACCCGGGATGGGTTACAGGTACATCATACGGGATTATTGGGCCATTCTCTATGGGAGTAACTCAATGTGTGCTTGAAGCAGGTTTTTCGGCCGAAGCATGGTACAAATTTATTGAGAAGTATAAAATTTCAATGTGGTACTCTGCTCCAACTGCAATTAGATCATTGATGAAAGCCGGAGAAGAAATTATTAAAAAGTTTAATTTATCAAGCCTCAGACATCTTGCAAGCGTTGGTGAACCACTAAACTCAGAAGCTGTAATATGGTCGGAAAGAGTTTTGGGAATGCCATTTTATGATACTTATTGGCAAACAGAAACAGGCTCGATGATACTTTGTAATTATCCGGGGATGAAAGTAAAGCCGGGTTCAATGGGCAAGCCATTTCCGGGAATTACTGCTGCAATTCTTGATATAAAAACTTTTGAACCGGTTGCTCAAGGCGTTGTTGGACTAATCGGACTTAAGCCTGACTGGCCGGCTCTTATGCGTACATATTGGGCCAACGAAGAAACTTTCAAGAAAAAATTCGAAAACGGATGGTATCTGCCAGGCGACCGCGCAAGGATCGACAGTGATGGATATTATTGGTTCGTAGGAAGAGACGACGATGTTATAAATACCGGCGGCCACCTTGTTAGCCCATTTGAAGTTGAATCAGCTCTTTTAGAGCATGAAGCCGTTGCTGAATCTGCAGTGGTAAGCAAACCGGATGAAATTAACATGGAGGTTGTTAAGGCTTTCGTTACTCTAAAACCCGGATTTGAAGCTAACGACGACACTGAGCTGCTGATTATGAATTTTATTCGTAAAAAACTTTCTCCTTTAGCTATGCCTCAGGAAATTGAGTTTATTGAGAAATTACCAAAAACCAGAAGTGGTAAAATTATGAGAAGAATTTTACACGCTCAGGAATGGGGTGAAGAAATTGGAGATACTTCAACTCTTGAAGATGATTAATAGATTTTTTTTGATTTTTATAAATAAACTTTAGTACTAACCAATTAACACATTTAGAATTATGGAAGAAATGAAAGACATCGTATTGCAGTACGTTATTGACGAATATTTAGAAGATCCGGACGAAGAGATAACTTATGAAACTCCACTAATCTCTGGCGGGATAGTAGATTCTTTCTCAATGGTTTCTTTAAAAAGATTTCTTGAGAATAAATACAAAATTTCTATTCCTGACGAGGATGCTTCTCCAGAAGCATTTGACTCTGTGAATAAAATTGTTTCTTTAGTAAACAGATTTCTGAATAAATAAAAAGCAAAACTATGGCTTATAGCGAAAAGGTAAGGCAAATGTTCCAGGGCACATTGCAGGGAATGCAAAATGATGGCCTTTTTAAACAGGAACGTTTTATTCATTCAAGTCAGGCTGCCGACATAGAAGTTGAATTTCCAACCGGAGCATCACTGAAGAAAGTAATAAATATGTGTGCAAATAATTATCTGGGACTATCCAGTCACCCTGACGTTGTAAAGGCAGCTCACGAAGGCCTAGACACAAGAGGTTATGGAATGTCGTCGGTTAGATTTATTTGCGGCACACAAGACATTCACAAGGAGCTTGAGAGGAAAATAACTGAATTTCTTGGCACAGAAGACACAATTCTTTTTCCATCATGCATGGATGCTAATGCAGGTGTTTTTGAAGCAATCCTTGGAAGTGAAGATGTTATGATTAGCGACCGATTGGTTCACGCATCAATAATTGACGGAATGCGTTTGTGCAGTGCAATGCATGACACATTCAAGCATTCAGACATGGCTCACTTGGAATCTAAACTGCAACTTCATTCAGACAAAAGGCTAAAGATGGTAATTACTGATGGCGTTTTCTCTATGGACGGAGATACAGCTAAATTGGATGAAATGGTTGCATTATGTGAGAAGTATGATGCTATGCTTTTTGTTGATGATTCCCACTCAAGCGGATTTATCGGAAGAACAGGCCGTGGAACTCATGAGCATTGCGGAGTGATAGGAAAAATTGACATTATAACTACAACTTTCGGCAAAGCATTAGGCGGCGCATCCGGTGGATGTGTTTCAGGAAGAAAAGAGCTTGTTGAAATGTGCAGGCAAAAAGCTCGTCCATATTTATTCTCGAATACAATTGCCCCTGTGGTAGTTGCCGGCGTGTTAAGAGTTCTCGACATTCTATCATTATCTATAGAAAGAAGAGACAAACTAGAGAAAAATACCGAGTTTTGGAGAAAAGGGCTGCTTGATGCAGGATTTGTATTAAAAGAAGGGAATACTCCAATAGTACCTGTAATGTTGTTCAATGCTAAACTTTCTCAGGATTTTTCAAGAGATCTTTTTGAAGAAGGAATATACGCCGTAGGATTTTTCTTCCCTGTTGTGCCGCAAGGACAAGCTCGTATTCGCACTCAAATTTCAGCAGGACATGATATGCATCACTTAGAAAAAGCCTTGAACGCTTTTATTAAAGTAGGAAAGAAGTATGACATTCTTGGAAAAACTAAAAAAGAAATTGTTGATATGTACGGTATGTAGATAACTTTTTTAGACAAAAAAAGAAATGGCTGTGAAAAAATATTCCTTCTCAGCCATTTCTTTTTCAACTGATAATAAAGGAAGTCACAAATATTATAGCCATAATCAAAACAAACAAAAATCTAACTTGCAATCGTTTAAACAATTATTTAATACTGTTAATTGCTTTTTTTTGTGGTTTATTGGCAGGCTGTAAAAAAAATATTCTTATATTTGCATTAATTAAATATTTAAATTATTTGATTTAAAACATAGCTCTGTTATTTTTTATTTTAGATTTGCATAGACTAAGCACAATTAGTAGATCAACATAAGACCTCGAAAAATGAATCAAGTTTCGTATCAAAGTATTATGATGGAGTTGGCAGATATAAAGGACAAGGAAATTGTTCATATTAAGCCTACATTGGAAACTCCTGAAATAATACTAAACAAAAAAGATGGCTTAATGAAGTTTGAAGGAAGGTCGCTTCCTGAAAACCCAAAGCTATTTTATGCCCCAATAAAAAACTGGCTTAATGCCTACGCCGAAAGTCCACACCAATATACTCACGTTACTTTTCGGTTTGATTATATGAACACAACATCTTCAAAAATGGTGATGGAAGTTATTGACATAATTAAATCTGTTGAGCGACATAGCGGAAGATTAATTATTGACTGGTATTATCAAGAAGACGATGATGATATGATGGAGGCAGGAGAAGATTTTGCAGGAGTTACAGGTGCAGAATTTAATTTTTACTCATATCCTTGAAATTAATCATCTGACCTTTAATTATATTAAACTTTTCTAAACCTTCGGGGCCATACAACCAAAGAGGACCATCCGGCTTACCCATTTTATAGTTAATTATCTTTTCGGGAGTTTTGTATTCTCTTTCTTTAAAAAACAACCAAGCACCGTTTTCTTTTCCTTGCACATACTCTCCGCTCTCCTTTAATCCGCCATCACTATGCAATAATGTCCAATTTCCTTCTGGATGTCCTTCACTGTAATGTCCAACTTGCTTGATAGAGCCATCGGGAAAGTAAACCAACCATTCACCATGATATCTATTATTATTAAATTCCCCCACAGTGTATAGCTTAAAGTTTGGATAATATGATTTCCATATTCCTATCTTTAGCCCATCTTTATAAATGCCGTGTACTTTTAATTCTCCTCCTCTATAATATTCGAAGTATTCTCCATTAAGAATTCCATTATTATAAAATGACCTAATCATTTTATTCCCATTCTCATAATAGCCAATATACAATCCATTAAGAAGTCCGTTGTCATAAATAGATAGTCTTTGCAAAACACCATTGCGATAGTAGACCTTTAAAGTATCACAAAACACACCATTTTTTTTGGTTCCGGAATAATTTATTGATTCATTGTCATAATATTCAATCCAGAATCCGTTTTCAATATCGTTTTGAGCTTCATAATGCTTATGCATATTCCCGTTTGGATAATATATCTTCTGAACACCATTAATTACCCCCTTTGAATAAGACAATTCGCTTTCTAAGCTCCCATCAGGATAATATGTTTTAAAAGAACCATTTAATTCCCCGAATTCATAAAATGCTTTTTGAATTAATTCTCCTGATTCGTCAAAAGCGGCATAACTACCATGTCTTTTGCCTTCAACAAAATTAATTTCTTGTTGAACAATGCCATTATTAAAATATATATACCAAAGGCCATGAGGAAGATTGTTAACATAATGACCTTTTTGCCTTAAACTACCATCTGTGAGAAACAGTTTATATTCGCCTTCTCTAACAGTGTCACTAAAATTAACAAATCCGAAATATTCTTCTTTTATAATATCAGAATCGTTATAATAAGTTGAAAATTTGATGTTTTGTGCAGAAAGGCCAAGACAAATAAACATAGAGATAGCAACATTAGCAATGATGCTAAACCCATATTTTTTAAAAAAGAAAAATCTTGTAAGATTATTCAACATTAATTATAATTTGGGTTCCCTTTAATGAAGTACTTCCCGGATAATCCAGAATTGCAGCAAGAGCGTATCTGCCAGGAGGCAATGTTTTAGTCATTACTAATTCGACAGTTCTTGCAGCCTGAGGGTATAATGCAACTTCAATCGTTTTAAACTTATACTCTTTACCGGTTGACATATCAGAAGCAATTAGATGCACTTTGCTATTAAGAATTTTTTCTCCTGTATTGTCTATATTAACAGAGAAACGTCTTTCGTCAGATTTGCTTGATACTATTTCTTGGAAACCACCAATTTCAACATTTCCAACATCACCTGTAGTTGGATTATATGTAATAAAAATGTCTATCCTTCCCGAAACGCTCATACCGGTTTGAAGATCTCTATCAACAGAAAAAGAAGTCTGTTCAGCAGCAGTTGCAAAACTTAGAATCCCCCACTTCGCAGTATAATCATCAAGAGGAGCCTGAAGGTTTACCTGAATATTTGCAGATTCATTTGGTTGAAGCTCAACCATCATAGGATTTAAGTTAATCCAACTTGCGATAGAATTTCTTGTAGATCCAGCAGGTAGAATTTCCATTCTTCCCTGACGTTGGATAAGGAAATCTAGCATTCTAAGAGTAATAGTCTCTTTTTTATTTCCGTGGTTTTTAACAGTTACTATTTTACTTTGCGATTCATTAGGAGCAATATTAAATGTAACCCTAACCGGAGCAACTTCAAAATCCTGTGAAACTACGTTTTCATTTGATAGCACAACAAAAGCAAGTGCAATAATTAAATATATTTTTTTCATTTGGTATAAATTTCTTAATCTATTATTACGATTTCAAACTTAACAAATTTATACAATATTTTTCAATTTTGCTGATTTGTCGGCAATAATTATTCATGAATTGAATTTTTAATTAAATTTGTCTGATAAACTATTATTCATTCTTATGAATGATAGTGTCGAGAACAATTTTGAAATACACAGTCGCAACAATGAGCTATTGATTCAATCTGTTTTTTATGATTAAATACAAGATTTATATAAAGTCAATAACCAAAATATCTATTCTATTTGTTTCACTGATAATTAGCGGAAGTAGTATTTATTCACAGCAACTTCGTCAATTAAGCCAGTCAAACAATGACAGGATTGCTCGACTAGAAGAACTTTCACAATTGTATATTAATTCAGGGGATTTTCTAAATGCAATATCTTCGTTAAATCAGATTACATATATATATTGGGAAAACGGAAGACCAGACAAAGCGGTGGAATCTTTTCTACGTACAGCACCATTATATGAAAAGATAAATGATTTCGAGAACCTTGCCAAATTATACAGCAATGTAGGTTTAATTTATCTCGACCTTGAAGACTTAAATGGCGCTGACAGAAGCTTTTCAAAAAATCTTGAAACAAATAGAAAACTAGGGAATCAGAGAGGGATAGCCACTGCCTTGGTTGATTTTGCTTACGTTAAGAATTTAAAGAAAGAGCATAGAGAAGCTATTGCGTTACTTGAAGAAGCTTTAGATCTTGCCCTGAAAATAAATTACGAATCAATTCTTCCTGTTATTTATAATTTATTGTCGAACAATTATACAAGCATTGGCAATATTAAGTTAGGCGAAGAATATCGCAAAAAATATAATGATATAAGAGAGTTTTTAGCCCGACAAACTATGAGGGGAGAATTCCAACAGAGAGAACAACAAAGTCAGGTTGAAATTATGAAGTCTCATGCAGAAGCAAGAGCCAGAGAGCTAGAGATAAAGATAAATCAATTAATATTCCAGGAAAAGCAGGATTCGATATTCATAATTGTGCGTGCCAAAGAAGACTCTTTGGTAAAATCACGTCAAAGAGACAGTTTACAGCGGCAAAATATTTTGTTGTTAGAGCAGGAAAGTAAATTACAAGAAGCAGAAATTGAAAGGCAATTCGCAGTTCAAAACTTTCAATTGCTCATTATTTACGCTGGGGCAGCCTTCATAATTTTATTTTTAGTTTTGATTATAATCGTTTACAGTGGTTATAAGACAAAACAAAAAATCAATCTTAAACTTGAATTTAGGAATGCCGAAATTCAGCATACAAACGAGAAATTAGAGGTTGCACTTGAAAAAATTGAAGAGCAAAACTATCGAATAACCCAAAGTATAACATATGCGAGGGAAATACAGAGAGCATTGTTCTTCCCGATTGACAACTTAAAGCATTATATACCGGAGTCGTTTATCTTTTTCCAACCGGTTGATTTAGTTAGTGGTGATTTTTATTGGTTTAAAGAAATTGGCTTAGCAAGTAATGACGAGGATATTGCAGTTCCCGAGCACACAATTCATGCAGATAATGCTGACACTTCCAACAATAGAGGATTTTTGCCTATAAAAGGAGATAAATTTATTGTCACTGCAGTTGACTGTACAGGTCATGGTGTGCCAGGGGCATTTATGTCGATGATTGGATATAATTTACTTGATTCAATTACAAAATCCGGAGTAACAAATGCAAACAAGATTTTAGAAAAACTGAATATTGGAGTTAGAAAAACATTAAATCAGGAAGAGGGTAAAAATCAGGATGGCATGGATATATCGATGTGTGTGATTGATAAGCATAGCCGCACTGTAGAGTTTGCCGGAGCGAATAATCCAGTTATATATATTCAAAACAAAGTTGCAACATTAATCAAAGGCGATAGAATGCCAATTGGTGGAAGCCAAAAAGTAAAAGAAAGATTTTATACATCTCATATAATTAACGTTGATCAACCAACCTCTTTTTATATTTTATCAGACGGGTTTACGGATCAATTTGGAGGTGAGACAGGTAGAAAATTTTTGTTGAAAAATTTTGTTGATCTTGTAGAATCTATACATGATAGGCCAATGGAGGAGCAAAAGTCTCTTTTGAGTGATGTATTCCTTGAATGGAGAGGCAAAGAGCCGCAAATCGACGACGTGGTAGTAATCGGATTCAAACTTGGTTAGTCGGCAGTTTTTTGTTAATAACCTACGAAAAACTGCTTTATTTTGCAATTTTTTACATTTTTTAAATGATTCAATACTTTTTTTATATATATTTGAACATTATTATTAAAAAGCAGTTTAATTAAGAAATTAAATATTGCCTCATTTTATTAACTAAATCTTTATAATTATGAAAAAATTAGCTTTACTTTTATTAGGTCTTTTCATTTACGCTTCAAACGTAAATGCTCAGGTTGATGACAGAGCTGTTATTCCTGTTGCTGTTACTCTAAATTCCATTTTAAGATTGAATGTTACTTCCGGTGGAAACATTGAATTCAACTTTAACACATTGAATGACTATGATAGTGGTATTCAAACAGGAGCCCCTTATCAGACAAAATTCAATGTAGCTTCTTCTGTAAACTGGGATGTATTTATGTATGCCGAAGATGCTAATCTAATCGGAACTGATGAAATTGGTGTTGCAAATATTATGACTTTAGATAATATAGGTTATCATATTACAAGTGATGGTACTATAGGAGCTAACGTTGATTTAGCTTTCGATGCTGCTGCTCCCGGCCCTCTAACAAATGTAACAACAACTATATTAGTTGGTTATGATGGTGCTACATCCAACGCAGGTGATATCAACCAAAACAGCTTCACAATTCATTGGAGATGTGGAACACAAGAAGGCTCAATGAATGCGACAAGTATTCTTTCGCAGACTATTGCTGCTGACCGTTATGCAACAAATGTTTTTCTTTTACTACAACCCAATTAATACTTTATTATACAACACTTACAATTCTCAGACAACATAAGTCGTCTGAGAATTGTAATTTATAATAATTGTTTATATTGTTAAGGGATATAATAATGCGTACTTGTTCGAAGAAGGTATTTGCGTTGTTGTTTTGGGTTGTGTTTCAGTTAAATGCATTTTCTCAGGACGGTGATTTGATGATTGAAACCGGCGGGAATGTAGTTTTTCATATTAACTCCCTCACAAAATACAACGATGGACAGGAGCTAAACACCTGGACAAGAATAGCAATATCTGTTTCTGGCCTTGGGGCCACTGATGGGTGGAGGGTGGAGGTTTTGACTGAAGACCCCAAACTTCAAGGAGACAACTGGGGCAGAGATTTGGATGTTGACTATCTTTCTGTTTCAGCAACGCCATTCAACCCTGCTTCGGCATCCCTAAATTATTTCCCGATTAACACATTATCAGCTGTACCACAAAATCTAATTACCGGTGAAGGCAACGGTATATTTATAGTAACCATAAATTACGGAATTGGATTAGACTTGCTTGGAACAGACAACATATTACTTGGAGAATGGCCTGACTATTACACAGTAAGGTTGTTTTTCGATTTAAAACCCAATTAAAACCTCATACATGAAGCTTGCATACACATATTGTATTTTGTTGCTGTTTCTGCTTTCATGTATAACCGAGACACTTTCTCAAAGTTACAATAACAACAGCATAAATCACTCTTTTCCATACATTACAGCTGAATTCACAAGAGAGAGCGTAATCATTGACCCTGATGCAACATTATTTAATGTTCTAGTTATAAAAAACAAAGGCGAACGAAGGGAAGAAGTATTTATAGAAATAAATGTCCCTATCGGTTGGTCGGTTATGGCTGCTGAAACTCGCTCCCACTTTATAAATCCAGGCGATTCTATTTTAATTCCGGTGCGTGCAGCCCCTGCAAAAGGTGTTGAGGGAGAAATTGGTTACTCACTGATTGCTGCCATCAATGAGAGGTCGGGGGAGAACTTCACCAATGCATATTGCTTTGTAAAGATTGTAAGGAAGTCGGAATTAAGGTTCAGACCAATAACAAGAGTGAGTTACTTCGATCAACAAACAGGGCAAAGCACCATGTCTTTTCGCATTGACAACAGAGGCAATGTTAGTGAATTGATTTATATAAGCTTACAATCAACAAAAAATGTTTCGGTTCTTAATGAAAGAGACAATTTGTTCAACATGGATTTCCTCTTAAAAGCTCGGTCCGATACCGTAATTACTATTCCTGTAAAAGTTGTTGACAATAAAAATTTAAAAAATGGAAGTCTTTTCAGGGTAGATTTAAAAGGAAGTACACAAGAAAGCACATTTGGAACATCATTTTGGTTTAATCATTTGGTTAGTAATTACAAATACGATATTCCCGAGTCAGAAAAAATGCTAATAGCCGAAATAGCGGCTCAGAATCTTTTAAGTAACCAGCCTGTAGTTTATTCAGGAGGTTTTAAAGGCAATTTGTTGCTTCCTAAAAAAAGAGATTTTAATTATATATTTTATCGCTATGGCTCTGGTTCTGCAGATGAATTTTTAAAATACTCAAGAGTTAAGTTCTCCTACAACACTCCAAAACTAAACCTAACAATAGGAGATATTACCGGCTTGAGCTTAAAGTATGGAGGTGGTCGTGGTGCAGAAATCAGATACAGGTTCGCTGATGAATTTCAAACCATAGTAGCAGCCAGCCAAAACAATTTCAAACCTATAAAAAACTTCAGCTTAGGCTTTGAAGAAAAATACACATCAGTAAATATTGCCACAAGACTATCATACAGCCAGAACATGAGTTTCAACAATGAGTCATATGTTGCCAATGCAAGAGGAGTTGTTAAATTAAATCAAGATCACAGAATTAGAGCTGATGTTGGATTAAGCTCAGTAAACTATAACGATGCTGGCATATCAGCTTATGGTTACGGATTTTTGCTAGATTACAATGGAAAATTTGACAAAACGACTGTAAGAATAAAAGAGCAGTTTGGCTCAACTGATTACTATGGACAGTTTACCGGAAGGCACGATTTAAGTGCAAGAATTTTCCATCCATTAAATAGCGGATTAGAGTTAGATTTAAATGCAACCGATCAACGCTACAAACCTTCAATAGAATCATCTTCAGGAGTTGTTTCAAATAGATTTTTAGATAACACCAGAGTAAATTTCACTACGTTAAAACATGTTGACAGAGGTTTCTCAATTTATGGCGGACCAATTTACGAAAGAAAGAGCACTAACACGTTTTTCCTATATGATGGAATTACTCCTTTTACAACACATTCGGCCAAAATTGTTGTTGGAACAAGAGTAAATGATGGCTCAGGACTTACCTTTAATCCAAGTCTCACTGTTGGGTACTCTTTTATTACAGAGTATTCAATACCGGACCCGGACATATATAGATACAACATAAACAATAGAGACAAAAGTTTATTTAACAGCCATCTTAGTTTTAATTTAAGAAGCGGATGGTGGGGTACTTACTTAAATTATTTTTATGGTCCATATTCTGTAAATCAGGAAATTACAGATTTCTATTATAACATAAATGCGCATTCTGTGAGAGTAATGCCATATCTTGAAAGATTTATATACAAAGACATGGTAAGGCTATCAACAAAGTTGAGTTTTTTATATGATTTTGCATTTAAGACATCCCGATTAAACCTTAGCAATCAGTTAGATATATTTTTAAAATACGACATAACCCTAAGCGTATTAAACACATACAGCTATCAGTTAACCACAGACTTAATTACAGACGATAAATACACATATTCAAATTTATATTTTGAAGTAAGACTGACAAAAGCATTTAACTTTAACCAACCAAGAATAAAATATTATGATTTAAAAATCAACTTATATAAAGATGTAAACGGCAACTTAAAAAGAGAGTCTAATGAACCAGGGGTAAAAGATATTCTAGTCAATATAACATCTATTGAGCCATCACAATCGGAAGGATTTGATGCTGGAATGACTGTTGGAAAGATGGTTTCAACAAAGTTACTTTCTGGAATGGATGGAACTGTAAAATACGAGAATCTTGCCAGAGGTTTTTATAAAGTTGAATTAGAAAATGTTGGAAAAGATCAAGATAAATATTTCCCAGATCAAAAAGAGTTTATTGTTCAGCTCACAGGGGACGAGGTTTTATATGTTCCTTATTTGGAAAGAAATAAAATTTTCGGAAGGGTAGTTTTAAATAGAAGCAGGCTTTCAAATTTAGGAAGAATTGAAGTAAGTAATATTAAGGTAACTGCTGTTGACAGCAAAGGAAGGGCAGCTTCTGCACTTACCGACATCAATGGATATTTTGAGATGTATGTTCCAAGTGTTGACCATTATATTGTAACCATAAATAATATTTTTAAAGATCATTTCAATTTGAGGCAAAATGATTTTAGAGCTAACCTTAATGGCTTTAAGCAATTTGAAGTAAACTATGTTTTTGATGAGATTAGAAGGACCATTGAGTTTGCTCCGACCGCGCTCGACTTTGATGCAGAAATTCGAAAAGTTGGACGTGCAAATTTAAACGGCATGGTAAGAGACGCCTCAACATTACAACCATTAAGGGCACAGATTGATGTTATAGACACCAAAACCGGTAACAACATAGTTCAAACAGTGTCAGACAGAGGTACAGGCAGATACAGTGCTTCCTTTGTAACTGGAGAAAATTATCAGATAGTATTATCAGCGAATGGTTATTGGATGCATACAGATAATCTTTCGCTTGATCAATTCCTTACAATACAAGATATTGA
Source organism: Bacteroidota bacterium (assembly GCA_018335675.1). GTDB lineage: Bacteria > Bacteroidota > Bacteroidia > Bacteroidales > UBA7960 > PWND01. The sequence goes on from JAGXRQ010000093.1 coordinate 13,839, forward strand.
AAGGGATGTTCTGCTTGAAGTGATTTCTATTGGAGCAAGGTTTGCATTAAACAACCTAAGATTTGCACCTGGCAGCTCAGAGCTTATAACAGAGGCTTTGCCGGAACTAGACAGGCTAATTGAACAATTGAAACAAAATCCAAATGTTAGAATACGAATCGAGGGCCATTCAGATGCAGTTGAAACCCTTGATTATCCAAATATTGCTATGCAAAGAGCTGAAGTAGTTATGAGATATATGGTTAAGAATGGATTTAGCAATATTGAGTTTACCGGAAGAAAAGATTCGCAACCACTTGCTCCGAGTGATACAGAGGAGAACAGACGAAGAAACAGGAGAGTTGAAATTATTATTATTGATCGTTAGCAAACATGAATTCCTATTTTAAAACATTCTCATTATTAATATTGTCATTTGCGGCATTTTATTTTTATTCATGCAACAAAGAGGTTGAGTTTGCTTTTGACAAAAACGATTTAATTGACACTCCTTGGGGAATTCCACAAATTATTGAACCGGGAATGGGAGATATTGACTTATCAGCACCTACAATTTTTTATTCTGACGGTCACATGACTATAGGTTCAGACTATATTGATTTTTGGTCGATAAGAGACTCCCGCACTATTCTTATTGAGCAAGCCGGAGAGCTTTGGTTCGTAATCAGGCTAAATCCCGACACATTATATGTTGAAAAAACGAAATACCCGGGAGGCACATTCATTGTCAAATGTATGTACTTTCCAATGGATGATTATTATTAAATCACTGTCTTAATGCAGCTTTAGAGAAAATATGCTCAGGTATATTTTGATTAAACTTAATTTCCAGCATTTTAAACTCTGTTCCCTCCCCTTGTTTCAGCATGTCCTTATATAATATAGTAGTTGGGAACCATCTTCCGTCAATCTTTTTAATATCTGAAAATGTTGTTTGTTTCAGTAGCTGGCCGCTTTTTGCAAATAGTTCTTCTTTCAAGGGAACAAACCTTTCCGAATCTATCCAAATTTTTCTAGAATCGTAGGCAATATCAGACACATTGGCTTTTAAAAGCAGGACGTATGCTTTTCTGTCATTTATCAACTCCTCCCCTACTACTTCAGAATCATAAATATCAGTAAGTTTTCTATCTTCCATCATATCTTCATAAGACAGATCGGACCCCATAACAGATTGTCGAAGCATATGACCTGATATTTGAATAATTCTATCTGTGGAAGGATTATAAATCCAAAGTTGATTATCCAATTTAAGCATTTTTGTTCCTTTTTCTTTTGCAGGCGACAAATATTCAGTATATGTTTTAGAATCTCCAACCGAATAAGAAAGTGATGTTATTGTTCTGCTACTTCTTCTTCCGTGAATTGTCATAGAAGATTCAACAATTCTATTTTCGGAGTACATGTTCTCATCAACCCTTTTCAAGATATAATCTGCATTTACTTGACAAAAAGATAAAAGGCTAATAAAAAAAACATTTATAAAAACTATTTGTGCTTTCATGATTTATACTTTTGATTTAACATATACATTTTGATGAGGAATAAAATCATGCCTCTAATTCTTTAAATAATCTTGCGGTTTGTCTTTTATAAATACCAATTCCCGCAAGCATAGTTCCAATTACAGTAGAAATAACCCCGGGTATAAAACCAATATAGAAATCCATTGTTGTAATGCGTGCATTAATGGTATTTGGGAACATTACTGATGCACCTTCCATCATACCTTCAATATTTAATCCATACTCTTGAAGAATAAATGCGAAAAACAATCCTAAGAAAGTTCCAAACACTGAGCCTATGATTCCAATAATAACAGACTCAACAATCATAGACGTATACACATGGCCTTTTGTTTCACCCATTGCAAGTCTGATTCCCACTTCACCATATCTTCTCAATGCACCGAGCAAACCTGCATTCCAGAGCACAAGTGACATTGCGATAATAAAAACGAAGGTTATATACCACGACCAATACTGCGACAATTCAATATAAGCGCCCATTCCGCCCTGATCACCAAGAGTTAGCATAACAGGGGCAAATTCGTCATTTATATTATTGCACTTTGAATTAAAATCATCCTGAATTGATAATGCGTTTTTATGATTATAATATCCATCCGGTAAAAACCCAATTATTTCACTAACAGCATCATTCATATCAAGAGCAATTTTCACATCCTCAATATCAACAATAATACTTCCTTTATCCATTATATCAACTCCAAAAGACAAAGTTCCTGCAATAGTGAAGTTATACATAACCATGCTTCCATTCATGCTTGAACCAATCAACGTTACATCATCACCTGGATTTACTTGAAGTTTTCGAGAAAACAGTTCACTAATCAAAATTTCACCGGAATTAGCCGGCAAACTTCCTCTAACTAAAGAATTCGCCAAATTTAGTCTATCAATTTCTTGTGAATTTGGAGATAGGATATCTAAGCCTAAGCCAAAAGCCGGGCCTTGAGCTTTTGTTTCCCCATATTCATCGGGCGCATCGACTAAGCCTCCAAATTGAATTCTTTGGCTCCATTTTATATGAGGATAACGAGCATTTAATTTTTCTAAGAAATCTTCAACATCAATAATAGCAAGATCTATTGGATTAAGTTCGATATTTTCGGCATAAGCATTAGTCATAATTTTAACATGCCCATAATTGAATTTAGCATTCATTTCGAGAGCGTCACCCATAAATCCGGTGATATAAGCGTGCAGAAAAACAGTTAGCATAACGCCAACACTTACTACTATAATTGGAAGGCGACTACGACTCTTGTCGCGAATAACGCCATTAAGCAAAAATTTAATCATTGTAATTTCCCCCTTAAAGCTTCTGTTGGATTCATTTTAGCAATTTTTCTTGAAGGAATATAGCTAACTACCGCAGTTGTTATCATAACTATAAGGATAGTTGTAAATATCAAACCAATGCTATAAACCGGGAATAAAGTTTGAGACATAGCCATTCCAAATTGGCTTGCATCAATTGGCAAAGTAAACCCATGGTTTGCCTGCCATGCAAGAAAAGGAATTCCATAAATAGCACCCACAATAGCCGCCAAAATTGAATTCATAGTTCCTTCAACAGTAAACAAACCTACTACTTGTTTACGTGTATAGCCTAATGCAACATATGTTCCTATTTCTTTTTGCCTCCTAAAAATTGACAAAACCTGAGTATCAAAAATTCCAAGCATTGCGAGCAGCAGGAGAATGAAGTAGAATACTGACTGTCCGGCAGTTTTAGTTTTAATCATATTATCAACCTGTTTTGTAAGCTCTTTAAAACTTTTTTGCCTCCACCCTTCAACCTCAATCCAATCAGCCTCACTGTTGCGAAAAGTAAAAATTGTTGCGCTTTCCGGCATAATCATCATTTCTCTCAGCTTTTCAATATCAATATAAATTTGTCCGGCTTCAGCAGATGGAACATTAGAATAGAAAACATCAACAATAACAAGCTCAGCGGCATCAAAAGTGCCATTAATATCTCGCCACCTTAATGTAACATAATCGCCAATGCTAAGTTTAGAGCTTTGGGCTGTCATACCGCCAATTACCGCCGGAATTGCATTTACTACAGTGTCAAGTTTTGAAGTTGGGATTTTTAAAATTGTTTGATTTGGGTTTATCCCTTTTACCATTACAGACTGCATTCTTCCCAAGGGATAAATTGTACCTTGGACAATAAGTATTGGCTCCAAATCACCTGACTTGATAAGCTCACTAAATTCATCAGGCACCTTTGCATTGCTTTCATTTAAAGAAAAGGGGTCTAATGGATCGTATTGTTCATGCCAATATTGCCCACCGCCAATTTCGAAACTAATCATGTCATTCTTAGCCTGATGATCCCATCCAAGCATTACACCTCTCATCCATATAATAACGACAAAAGAGAAAGAGAGTACAATAACATTAAGCCAAGTTCGCAAACCTGCTCCGATGAGGTTTCGGTATGCTAATTTTATTGCGAGTTTCATCGTTTTAGCTTTTAGGATTTTCGACTATAACATCTTTTTCAACCTGACCATCGAGTAGAAATATCTTTCTTCTCAGATAAGAAATTACCTTTTCGTCGTGAGTGGCGAAAATAAAAGTAGTATTAAGCTCTCTGTTAAGGTTAAGCATAGTTTTTAGAATATTATGAGAATTTTTTGCATCAAGGTTAGCAGTAGGTTCATCTGCTAGAACTACAGAAGGTTTTTTAACCATAGCCCTTGCCACAGCAACCCTTTGGCATTCGCCACCTGAGAGCTGGGGTGGTTTAGACTTTTCCTTATCAGTAAGCCCAACCCATTCAAGAGCATCCATAACCATTTTGCGTCTTTCAGATGCACTTTTTTTAAGCAGCAACAATGGAAATTCTACATTTTCATACACAGTATGAACCTGAAGCAGATTATAGCTCTGAAAAATAAAGCCAAGACTTTCCTTTCGAAGTTGAGCCGCATCTTTTTGATTGAGATTTCCAATAGACTTTCCCAGAACTAATACTTCACCTTCTGTAGGAACATCAAGTGATCCAACAATATTGAGAAGAGTGGTTTTCCCGGAGCCGCTTGGTCCGATTAGTCCTGCAAATTCGCCTTTAGTGAAAGTCAGGTCTATCTCTTTTAAGGCTGTAAACTCCCCTTTCCCCATTGGGAAACGTTTTGTGAGTTTTTTGATTTGTATTATTTCCATAAAATTCGTTTTTAAACAGAAAATATTAATAATTATATACCACCATAAGCTGCATTCCTCTGCCGGCAAAGAGTTTAGATGCTTCATTTTGTTGAGGCAAATTAAATGTTTCCGGATTCCAAAATGCCATTATAAAAAATGAAACATTATCTCTACTATGCTGAAAGTTTAAAAAGTTGTAATAGTTTTTGTTAGACCAATCGTAATATACCATTGCGCTTAAATTATTAAAAATATCAAGAGGGTAAGACAATGATGCGGCGCTAAAATATTTTTTATTGGCAAATTCAAGCAAATCTTTATCCATAGAAAAAAACAGCTGTTCAAATGCTGCATATAACCCATTGCCTATGCCGAAAGTATAATCAGTGCCGAAAGTTGCAATATTTTGATTAGTGAAAATTCCTAAATCCTTTCCTTTATGAATAACAGCGGCTTCAAACCACAGACCAACGATTAAGTCCCACTTCCCATCAATTCCAATTCTGTTTTCAGAAATATCTTCAACATTTGGAAGATATAAAAGATTTTGAGTATTGGAATTTCTATGATGAAAGGAGACTGCAATTTCACCTGCCGGCATAGGAGTTTGTATGCGTCCGCCAAATTCAGGAGTTCCTTTAGACGTTTGACCAATCTCCCAGGTTTTAGGCCCATCATTTCCATACAATCCCCATAACCAAATATTTGTATTATTTAAAAAATAATATCTTCCCAGAATACCCCAAACGCCATCGGTGAGTTGAAGAGGATCGCGAGGGTCAACCTGATCAAACCACATTAATGGTCTAAGAAGAGATGCTGATCCAAAATTGATTTTTTGTAATCCAAGCCTTAACTCGAATTGATTTGAAGAAAAACGGCCCCAGAATCTATATGGCTTTATTCTTCCGTCATATTCAATATCATAATTTGAAAACTCAAAACCCGTTGAAGCACTAATGTTTGCAGAAGCCTCAAAATCAAGAGAATAATCTTTACCTAAAAAAAGAGATTGATTTAATTGAGGAATTTCTCTAGCACCAAGCCAAATAGGAAAATCGTTGTTCCTATTATAATTAACAAAATATGAAGATTGATTGCTAAATGAAAAAGAGTAACGTTCTTGTCCGAAAGATACAAAAATCGTTAGTGCTAGATAAACCAATATTGCAGAAAAAACTTTCATGTTAAATTAATTATTATCTCTTGGAAGAATTCCATAAGTAAAAAACCTTGAAAATTCCATAACTAATTCCTGTGGATTTCCGTATAGTTGCAGAAGCTTTGGGTCAGTTATTATTTCACTCATTTTGTTCATCATAATAAGCATACCCTCCGGCTTAAAATCTTTTCGAAACCATCCGTTTTTCTGTGCCAGCTTAAAGTCTTTAATAAGGTTAGCCCAAACCTCAACAGACCTTTTCTCAACATATTCAGATAATCCAAGCTCAGGATTTTTATAAAAATCCATTAAAAAATCTCGACTTATTTCATTAGTGCTATCAGCTTTAAATTTTAACATCAGCTCCACCTTTTGGTAAGCAGTAGTTGACTTATCAGAAATAATCGACTTGAACTTATGAATTCCATCGTCAACTACTTCGTCATAAACAGCTTTTGCAATCTCAATTTTATTTTCAAAATATCTGTAGAAAGTCATTTTACTAACACCGGATTTTTGACAAATCTCCTCGATAGACACTTTTTTAAACCCGTGCTTCCAAAATAGCTCTTTTGCAGTGCTAGTTAGAGAATGATATTTTTTACCCTTATGCATAAAATAAATGTTACTTTTTTGAGTCAAAGTTACGTTTTATTTTATATTTACACAATATCGTAACAAATTTTTAACAATAATTAAAAATAAAATCACAAGCTCTGATTTTATAGGCTCTTGACAAGTGTTAATATAAATGAAGAAGACTTAGAAGGAGAAGAATTTTCTTGTTATGGTTTCAAAGCCATTAGTAATTCGGATAAGGAACACCCCTTTTTGAGGAATACTTTCTCTGATAATAATAGGAGTATTTATTTCTACGTCTGGCAATTTGTTTTCAGCAAGCTGTTTGCCTGTGATTTCAAATATCTGATAAGAAATCATTGGTTGACCTGTACTAACAAGAAGTTCAAGATTACCATCAGAAGCAATCAATTTATGAATAACAAGTCCGTACAAATCTGCATTACAATTAATCAATACGGGATTAAAATCAACTACTTTGCCGTTATAATCGGTTTGCCTAAGTCTATAATAAGTATCTCCAAAATTCACAGAATAGTCGAGCACTTGATAATTATGTTTTTGAGAAGTAGTTCCATTGCCGGGCACATCCTGAACCTTAGTCCAATTTTTCAGATTGTTGCTTTTTTCAACAGTAAAGAACCAGTTATTAGATTCTGAATAAGTTTCCCAGAAAACAATAACATGATCTATCTTGCATTCTGCATAGAATCCAACTAATTCAATTGGGAGAGGATTATCATCAAAATCTGCTCCTATGCCGAATTGTCCGAAAGAGTTTCCAATGTTATTGGAGGTAATTACAACAACGTCATTAATATCATCATAAACGACAGAAGACAATTCTCCGGCAATTGTCCAGGGGCTAGAATCATTATCACGTCTAACCAACCTTAAACCATTTTCATCGGTGATTTCATGGGCAGCTTCTTCTGTTATATCAGAAAGTTGAGCCGTCATTGAAAAATTAAAACCATTTGCAGCCATTCCATCACCTTTAGCAATTTCCCAGACACCTTTTGAGGATATGTGATTAATTATCTGTAATCCATCAAAAATTGGAGGACTAATAAAAGTATCATCTCCATCTATATTGGTATTAAAGTATGTAGTGAGGCTTCCGCCCGGAGATGTATCCCCAAAAGTTATTGAAACAGGATTATAAGAATCGACATCTCCGACAGGAAAGAGAACGGTTTCACCTTTAACCCCATTTTTAGTTCCATCATCAAATTCTATCCATCTTTTAAACGGCCCTACAAAATGCTCGGAAACAAAACTGAGAGCACCTCTACTTGCCTCGCTCACACCAAGAGTAATAACATTTGTACCATTATTAACTATTCCGGCATTAAGAATTAAAGAAGCACCAATATTTATATTTTGAGCAACAATAAAACCGTTAGAGTTATTAAATCTCAAAGCCGGAAAATATAAATCACTAGCTCCCGAAATTGACTGTTGTGATGACCCACGAAAAGTTACAACACCACTTCCCGAGGCATTAAAAACATTTGTTGTCAGGCTATTATTAATTAAGTTGCCAAATAAATCAATATCATCAAAAAGTTCAATATCAGTATTCTCTTCTAAAGTCAAATTACCACCAAACGAGACATAAGTACCAGAAGAAATAATCATTGAGGTATTATCGCTTAGTATAAAATCCTGAGCAATCAGTTTATTAGAATTAAAGGAAATCAATACTATTATATACAAAGCAATAAGCGCCCAGCATAAACCAAAATTGGATTTAGTTCTGCATTTACTGTATGTATTTAAAAAGCATTTCATTTTTCAAGAATATCGGCTAACAATAATTACTAAACTATAATATATCTAAATTTACCGCATAAAATTACTTGAGATTTTAAACAAATATTTACGTAAAACACTGTTTTTGTCTAAATTAGCGCTGCAAACGATACCGCAAACGTTTGCGACGATTTTCCTCCAAATTATTGATATTCAGAACAAAAAACATCTAAAAAATATCCATATTTTAATAGATTTGTGTTGGAAAAAGAAAATCTGGACATATTTTTTGAACAGGTTAATGATTTTTGAAAAAAAAGGATTAAATTTAAGCTTTCATTATTGTTTTATTAATCACAAGTGTTAAAACCTTACAATTATGATTAGGAAAATTAAACTATTATTGCTATTCATGGGTTTGCTTGTTACTTCTGCATTTTCCCAGACAGGGACAATAAAGGGTGTGATAACAGACCGGGCCACAGGTGAGACCTTACCCGGCGCAAACGTTTTGATTGAAGGCACAACAACCGGTGTTATTTCTGATGTTAGGGGAGCCTACAGTATTACAGTGCCAGCAGGCAATGTTTCTGTTAGAGTAAGCTTTCTGGGTTATGATACAGAGATTAGACAGGTTTCAGTTGGTGCAAACGAAACCATTACATTAAATTTTGAACTTTATGCTGATATAATGACTCTTTCAGAGTTTATTGTTATCGGCTATGGTGTTCAGAAGCGTGAAGACATGACAGGCTCTATAGCCGTTATTGACTCAAGAGACTTTAACAAGGGAAACATCACTACTCCTGCAGGTTTATTATCAGGTAAAGTTCCCGGAGTTCAAATCACTTCTGCAGGTGGTGCACCTGGTAGTGGTGATGTAATACGTATCAGGGGCGGCTCATCATTATCAGCCAGCAACGACCCATTAATTGTTATTGATGGTGTTCCAATAGATGGCGGTGGTGTACCCGGAATCAGAAATCCTCTTTCTACAATTAACCCAAGCGATATCGAATCATTTACGATATTAAAAGATGCTAGTGCTACTGCAATTTATGGTTCTAGAGCGTCTAACGGGGTTATTATTATAACAACCAAAAAAGGGAAAGAAGGAATGCCTCTTACATTATCTTACTCAGGAACATACTCTATGTCGAGTAATATTAGAAATGTAGATGTTTTGAGTGCAGATGAATTCAGGAATACTATTAACGAAAGATATGCCGATAGACCTAATGTGCTTAATCTATTAGGAGAGGAAGGAGTTTCAACAGACTGGCAAAAAGAAATATTTCAGGATGCTTTTGCTCACGACCATGTAGTAAGTGGTTATGGCGCATACAAGAAAATTCCTTACAGAGCATCTCTTGGCTATAATGCTCAGGAGGGTGTTTTGAAAAAAGACTATTTACAAAGAGTATCAGCTTCTTTAAATGTTAATCCTTCTTTTTTGGATAATCATTTAAAAGTAAACATTAATGCAAAAGGGGCAAACGTTAACAACAAATTTGCAAATGAAGGAGCAATTGGAGCTGCTGTTATGTATGACCCGACCAAGCCTGTAACAGTTGCAGATACAACCTTCGGTGGATACTTTGCATGGGTTGACGACAGTGGATTACCAAAAAGGGTAGCAACAAGCAACCCTGTTGCATTATTGGAATTAACAGACAATCAGTCATCTGTAAGAAGGTTAATTACAAACGCACAGATTGATTACAAGGTTCATTGGCTGCCTGAGCTTAGGGCAAACCTTAACCTTGCTCTGGATTATTCCGAATCAGAAGGTACTAACTTCACTCCTGATTTCGCTCCATGGGCATATACTTCAGGAGGTAGTACAAGCGCATACGACCAAAAAAGAAGCAATGAATTATTGGATTTTTATCTAAATTATAACAAAGATATTGAATCAATAAAGAGCAATATTGACATTATGGCAGCCTATTCTCACCAAAGATTTTGGTTGCAAGGATCTAACTTGGCCACAAACATATTTGGAAACAGATATGGTGCGCCATTTAATGTTTATGATGGAAAGTTGATAGACCAAGCTGCCGGTTTGGCTGAAGCTAGAAATTATGAGGGAGAAGTTGTTCTTATCTCATTCTTTGGTCGTTTGCAGTATAGTCTTATGAATCGTTATTTGTTATATGTTACAGTTCGTAATGACCATTCTTCAAGGTTCTCACCTGAAACAAGAAGCGGTATTTTCCCATCTGCTGCGTTTGCTTGGAAAATATTAGAAGAACCATTTATGGATAATGCAAATAATGTATCTGAACTTAAGTTGAGATTAGGTTATGGTGTTACCGGTCAACAAGATATTGGAGGTTATTATCCTTATCTTGCAAGATATACTCCAAGTCGCCCCGGCGCTTCATATCCATTTGGAACAGATGCAAGCGGCAATCCTATTTATGTTACAACCATTCGTCCGGAAGGATATGACAGAAACATAAAATGGGAGGAAACCGAAACTTACAATATAGGTCTTGATTTTGGGTTTAAGAAAGATAGATATACTGGGTCTTTAGATTTATATAAAAGAAACACAAAAGACCTTATAAACTTCATTCCGGTTGCTGCAGGATCTAACCTTTCAAACTACATACTAACAAATGTAGGTAGCATGGAAAATCGCGGTATTGAATTATCATTATTTACTAGACCTATCAGCACAAATGAAATAAGCTGGTTAATTGGAATTAACGGAACCTACAATGAAACCAAAATTTCCAAGCTTACTGCTTATGAAGATCCTGATTATATTGGTGTACCTACAGGAGGTATTTCAGGCGGTGTAGGAAACAACATCCAAATTCACACAGTAGGTTTTGCACCTAACTCATTTTTTGTGTACCAACAGGTTTATGATAACGAAGGAAATCCAATAGAAGGACTTTATGTTGACCTAGACGGAGACGGAGAAATTACTTTAGACGACCTATATCGTTTCAACAAACCCACTCCTACTTATTATTTTGGTATAACAAACTCTGTAGATTACAAAAACTGGAGCTTCTCATTTGCCGGTAGAGCAAATATTGGCAACTTTGTATATAACAACGTTAGCTCCGTAAACGGCGAATTAAGCCGCTTACATCGTCCTGAAGGACCATATTTGAGCAATGTTACTTCAGATGCATTGTTATATGAATTTAACAATGCTCAATACTTCTCAGATTTTTACATACAAGATGCTTCATTCTTTAAAATGGATCATATAACTCTGGGATATAACTTTCCTGACCTTGTTTCAAAAGGTTCTAATCTAAATGTATCTTTTGTTGTTCAAAATGCTTTTATGATAACAGGATACAAAGGACTAGATCCTGAAGTGGCCTATGGAGTAGATAACAACATTTATCCGAGACCAAGAATATTTGTATTAAGTTTAGGACTGCAGTTTTAATAATTTTAAAAGTAAATGAAAATGAAAAAATTAGCATTTATCGCCATATTAGCAGCAGGTATATCTTTATTTTTTACTTCCTGCTTAAAGGATCTGAATACAGCTCCTTTGGATGACAACGAAATAACTGCGGCTGATGTATTTAATGACCCTGCAGCATACAGACAATTCCTTGCGAAAATTTATGCAGGCTTGGCTGTTTCAGGTCAGCAAGGCCCCGCAGGTATGGGCGACATTAGTGGTATTGACGAAGGTTTCGGACAATATATCAGAGGCCTTTGGTACCATCAGGTATTATCAACCGATGAAGCTGTTATCGGATGGGATGATCAAACTATCAAGGATTTTGTTTATCAGCAATGGACACCTAGCGATGTGTTTGTTTCAGCTATGTATTACAGAATATTTTATCAGATTTCAATTGCCAATGAGTTTTTGAGAGAGACGACTGAAGAAAAACTTAACAGTAGAGATAATGTAACTCCGGCACTTAGAGATGAGATACAAGTTTACAGAGCAGAGGCAAGATTTTTAAGAGCATTAAGCTATTGGCATGCACTTGATATTTTCGCAAATGTTCCTTTTGTAACAGAAGAAGATCCAGTTGGAAACTTCTTCCCACCACAAATAATGAGGCCCGAGCTATTCAAATTTATTGAAGCCGAACTTGTAGATATTCTTGACGATATGGTTGCTCCAAAGCAAAATGAATACGGCAGAGCTGATAGAGCAGCAGCATGGATGGTTTTAGCCAAACTATATTTGAATGCGCAAATTTATGCAGACGAAAACAGGTATAATGATTGTGTAACAATGTGTAAAAACATTATAGATGCAGGATTTGCTCTTGAAGAAGAATATGAATATCTTTTCATGGCAGATAATATTCTTTGCCAAGATGAAATAATTTTCAGAGTACCTTATCATGGCATTCAGACACAAACTTATGGAGGAACAACATTTATAATATTCGCCAAAACAGGTGGTGAAATGTCGCCTGCAGATTACGGCATTGACGATGGATGGGGTGGATTAAGAACAACCAAAGCGCTTGTAAATCTATTTTCTGCTACAGACCCAAGAGCATTGTTCTTTACTGAAGATCAGACATTAGAAATTGACAATCTTTCGGAATTTACAAACGGATATGCTGTTGAGAAGTTTACAAACATGAAACGTAATGGAACACCCGGAAGCAATGTACAATTTGTTGATACTGACTTTCCATTATTTAGGCTAGCAGATGTTTACTTAATGTATGCAGAAGCTGTATTAAGAGGTGCTACCAACGGAAATCTTTCTGATGCTCTTGATTATGTAAATGAAATTAGAGAAAGAGCTTTTGGAGATTCAAGTGGAAACATAACTTCAGGCGACCTTACTTTAAGTTTCATACTTGATGAAAGGGCAAGAGAACTATACTGGGAAGGCCACAGAAGAACAGACCTTGTTAGATTTAACAAATTTGCCGGAAACACAGGGTATGTATGGCCATGGAAAGGAAGATCTAAAGATGGACTTGCTGTTGCTGCAAAGTACAATGTTTTCCCAATTCCGAATTCGGATATTATGGCTAATCAAAATTTAACTCAAAATGACGATTATTAAAAAACTGACAGCTATGAAAAAGATAAGCTTAATTCTTGCAGTACTTATTGGTGTTTTTGCATTCTTTATTTCCTGTGAGAAATACGATAAAGTTGTGCTGGACATGGAAGATACCATTGCCCCACAACTAACAAATCCTGCTGATGGAGGCACTTATGTTTTGTTAAAAAGTGAAGCCAACAATGTTTTTGCATCCTTTGCTTGGACAGAAGCTGTTTATAATGTTGAAGGTTTGCCGCAAGTAAAATACATTGTTCAGGTTGATTATGCAGATAGCTTGTTTAAAAACGCTAGAGATCTAGCCAACACAGCTGATCTTTCTGCCGACGTTACTGTTACAACTCTGAACCAGCGTTTACTCGCATTGGAAGCAGAACCCGGACAGGCAAAAGAATTTGCATTCAGAGTATTCTCGTATATTTCTATAGATTCAGAATACACTTATGCATACTCTGAGACTATTACTCTTACAATTACTCCTTATGCTGATACAGTTACTGCAAATCCTATTTATTTACTTGGAAATGCAACTGCTGCAGGATGGAGCAATACAGCAGCGCTTGAATTGACGCCAATTAGCGGAGGTCTTTATGGAATAGTGGCTGCACTTAATGGACAATACATCAAATTTATTTCCGTACTAGGCCAATGGGCTCCACAGTGGGGAAAAGATGAAGGAGATGCAAATGAAGGAACGTTAGCATACAGACCAACAGAGGCAGTTGCCGACCCACCTGCTATAGATGTTTCAACATTGCCTCCGGGTGAATATTATATCCTTGCCGATACTGCGGCTCTAACATACAAAGTTACCCCAAGTACAATGGAGCTTTATTTGATGGGAACAGCAACAGAGGCAGGTTTAAACAACACATCAGCTTTGGCAATGACTAAAGATGGCGTTGGTAAATTCAGCATTACAACTGAACTAACATCCGGCGGAACATTATTCTTCATTGAGGTATTAGGAGAAAATCTACCTATGTTCGGAACAAATGCAGAAGGAACAGCTGAAGAAGGCAAACTAGTTCGTCGCGCTACAGCAGGAGATCCTGAGGTAATTATGATTCCTGCTCCAGCAGCATCAGGCGAATACTTAATTGAGGTAAATCTAAGTAAGCGGACATACACAATCTCCGCAAAATAATAATTAGTGGTTTGGTTTTAAAAAAAGGCGCAGAATTTTTGCGCCTTTTTTTTAGATTCGATGCGCTGGCAAAAAACATTGAGTCCTGAGTCATAAGTCGAAAGTCGGCAGTCGAAAGTCGAAAGTTTAAAACCCTATACCTCTATACCCCTATACCTTATTTCCACCACCCCCCCAAGCCCCCTAAAGGGGGAGCTGATGACAGTTTTCGTATACCTAAATCCCAAGCCGGCCAAATTTAACCAGACCAAATTATTCAGGGAAAGGGCTTGACCTGTCCCAGCTTGACCAATCCCAAATCCGATATTTCAAATCCGACATCCCAAATCCCACCAACCCCCAAGCCCCTTAAAGGGGGAGCTGATGACAGTTTTCATACCCTATACCTTTATACCCTTATACCCTATACCCCTCCCTACCTATAAGCTTCAAAGCAATACGCGTGCATATGTGTAAGAGCTACGACTTTTCCTTTTTCGTTGCCTTGGCCGGGGATTACATATACTGCGTTGGTGCGGAATTCTGCATTGCTGCCTTCTATTAGCTCTGCATCTAGTCGCCAGACCGTTTCGCCTGTATATACATCAACTGCGTGAAGTTTACCTGTGCTGCCGCCTACAAAATATACAACACCATTCATATAGCTCATCCTGCTGCTTGTACCTGCACCCTCGCCTGTCCACACAACACCGCCTGTCTCAGGATTCAACCTGTATAGCTTACCATCTTCACACAAGGCTATCAGCATCCCATCTTCTATGATGAAGCCGGAAAAGAGAAAATCGTTTGGGAAATCTCTTCTCCATTTTTGATTACCTGTCATAACTTCATGGCAAACAATAGAAGTTCCCACATTCGCATATGCCTTATCATTGTATATTATTGGAGTATGAAAAACAGAAGTTGTCCAATGAGGTTCTTTCAAAATTACCCTTTCATATACCCATTCTTGTGTTTCTGTATTATACAACCCAAACATTGATCGTACTGCCCATTCAGGAAGCGGCTCAGCATAGGTTACAAGCAAATAATCTGTGTTTACGATTTCGTTAATGTAAATTATTCCTCCAACATCACCATTTTCAGATATAGGAGCAATATATTCACAAGAAAGATTTGCGCTTAAAAACTCTGATAATAAACCAGTCTCTATGCTCCCTTTATATGCAGTGTATCCAGCATATCCATCTTCTCTTGTTTTATATCCATATAGAAAAAAGTAATTGTATTTATATGAATGAATTAGATAGTCAAATGATTGATTTCTTATTAACTTCCACAGAGTTTTTCCATTATTTAAATTAATACAATAACTTCTACTTCCAACTTGCCAAGCTAAAATGTTATCAAATTTCACAAAGATATCAATACCATAATCATTAGGATATGAATTTGTAAAGATGTCGCTCCAAGACCATAAGTGCTCGCCTCTTTCATTTAATAATTTAAGATTTCGATTCCCATTACTCATAGTTGTTGGAATCAAAATTTTTTTATTTTCAAAAACAATAGGCTTATCTATAAAAGAATTACTATTAAAATCGCCCCCCTCATGTAAAGAATATTTCCATATAAATGGCTGATAAATTAATACTCCATCATCATCAAGAATTGGTGAAATATTCTCCTTGCTGCAAGATGCAGCAAGGAGAATTGATGTTAAAAAGCATGAAATAATTAATACTTTTTTCATTTTAAATCTATTTTTCAAGTGTGTTGAAAAAGTCAGGATAACTTCTTCTCCAAATCTTTCTAAACTCCTTATACGTATTATCCCCACTCTCCCCCTTATAACTCATATTCCTTACGGAGAAGTGGTTTGCGTTTTTGATTTCATAGACGTTACCGCTTGGGACATCTGTCAGGATTTGTGATTCTTTGGGAATAAGGTCGTCGGATGGGGTTTGAACGATTACATTTCGGGTTATCGTTGTTGTTACCCACTGACAGTTGCTGCCACCATCATCGCCATGGCCCTGATGATCGAAGCCAAAATCGGTATATGGCAAATCGCACACAAGTTGCTCTACTGTATAGGTGTATGTTTCAACCTTATAACTCTTTATCAATGTTGCCCACATCATCTCGCTGTTTACTATCCATTT
>JAGXRQ010000094.1 GCA_018335675.1 Bacteroidota bacterium
CACCAGTTCCTTCGTTGTCGCTTGCAACTACCCACTTATCTAAAGTAAGGTCATACTTAATAACATCCCCGTCAGAAAGCCCTGTTTCATCAAGAACTTTCGTGCCTAAAACGTTTGCCGCATGTGAATTATCAACAACAGACTGTGTCACATTATCTAAAGCTGTAGTGTTGTTGTGTGCGTGAGAGTCGTCTATAACATCCTGCGTTAAATTTGACACTTGAGTAGGAACATTTTGAACGCCTGACCAGTCCACAGACGCCGCAACATCTACGACTCCGTCGTCATCTGCGTCAAAAGTCGCCTTGTCAAGATAGTCTGTCATATTTGCTACTTGATTTGTGATTTCTACATTTCCTGTTGAACTCCCAACAAAAAACTTGTGAGAGTCGGTTGTAAAAGCTATTGCTCCTTCATCAAGGACTGGCAAATCTATTTCTAAACCTCGTAAAACTTTAAATGGTGCTGTCATTTTTCTCTTTTCCTTTATTTTTAAAAAGTACCGCAATCTATTTCAAAACTTGGTGTTTCTGTAAATAATCCGCAATCAAGACTAAATGTTCCTGATAGAGAAGCTGCATTGTCGGCTGCCACTACCCATTTGTCTAAGGCAAGGTCATATTTGATTACATCCCCATCTGCAATACCTGTTTCGTCAAGGACTTTTGTGCCTAAAACGTTTGGATAATGTATGTGACTTTCGTTTATTTGATTCAATGCATCAAGGTTGTAGTGAGCGTGAACGTTATCTTGATTTATTTGATTTAAAACATCAAGGTTATAGTGAATGTGAAGGTCTTCAACATCGTATTTCCAGTAACTCTCAACAAGTATGTTCAAAAAACCACCACCGGGAGTTACAGGGTCACAATCAATTATTTCGTAAGTGATTGATGTATTGCTTCCCCACTCAATTTCTTCCAAAAATGAACCGGAGAATAAACCTTGTGGAACGGTTATGTAACCAAGTCCGTTTGATATTACGTTTTGTCCCCCAACAAAAATAGCTACTTTCAAGTCTGTTCCAGACGGTGCGTTATCTGAAATCAAGAGAACTCTGTCAATTGTCTTTGAATAAGGCGCGTTATTTGTTGAGATAGTTCCTGTTTCTCCAATCGCAATGACTCCTTCCCAATCAAATTCCACAGTTTTTATGTGATTTTCTTCGTTTATTTTGCTACCGAAAATGTCATCATACCGTATTTTTCCATCACTTGTGAAATAGAAAACCGCTTTTCTGTTTCCAATGTTTGACTCGTCAATTTCTTTTGTACCTAAAATTTTTGGGTCATGCGAGTTATCCAAGTGCGTCTGAGTAACATCATCCAGAACTGACTTGTTTGAGTGTGCATGACTCTCGTCAATGACTGTCTGAGTCAAATTCAAAACTTGTGAAGGAACGTGCATGACTCCGAGCCACTCAACAGATTCGGCTTGATCAACAAGCCCTTCACCAGATGAGCCAGGCGGGTCGTTGTCGTAAATGCTTTTTAACATGTAGGCCGACAGGTCTGGAGTCTGATTTGTAATTTCAATGTTTCCGGCAGGACTCCCGATAAAGAGTCTGTGGGAGTCGGTCGTAAAACCAAATTCACCAACCGATAAAGTCGGCAAACCAGCTTCTAAACCGCGTTTCATGATTATTTGTGTGTTTTTTGTAGTCATTTACCAAGTTCCCCCGTCCAAAATATCAAAATCTGTTCCACCGCCGACAGCATCACCACCAACAAACTTTTGAGTGGCCGCATCAAACTTTACAAACTTGTTGTGCGCAAGAGTAGACGAGTCTATCTGTTTTCCCAACAAACCGTTTGCGCTATCTGCAACGACTGCCGCATTTACTTTTCCATCGTTATTTGAGTCGTAAACCGCCTTTGTTAAGTATTGTGGGTCTGCCGTACTGCCACCGGTTCCACTAATGACCCTTGCAGAATCCGTACTCTGATTTTGTATACTTTCTGAAGAATAAGTGTATTCGTTGCTTTTGAAATCAAATTCAGAAGACGAAACATAAAAGAATTTATTTTCACCAGACGCAAGGTTTTCGTTCATCTGGTCGATAATGTCTATCTTCCCCCAATACCCGACAGGACAAGTCCTTTTGTATTCAGATCCATCTGCGTTATAGAGTTTATTGTTCTTATCAATTCTTAGATAGAAATTACTTCCAGCATTTTGTTTGTCTTGAATAGTAACAACGATGTCACTATCAGGTGTAACAAAAATAACAATATTTTCTTTTTCTGTAGTTCCTAAATCAAAAAGCTCGCTGAGAGCATCAAGAACACTTTTGTTGTTTAGAAGCAATTGAGTTACTTCAATATTTCCGTTTACAACGTTTTGATCAACAAACACGTTGTCAAAAAGATTACTTTGCTCCAAAACCGTTTTTATCAAAGACTCTAAGTCATATTCGTATTCAATTTTGAACTGAGGCGCATAATAAATATTTGCGGCAGGATTTTCTATTTTTGTAAAAACGCCATCCTTTACTGTGTATGGCTCTCCGTACTCAGTTCTGTCATAATCAACTGTTCTTTTTTCCAAGAATAACGGTGTGTACGGCATCATTATTCTTGGTCTTTTATAATAAGTCATAGAATAATTGAAACCATCCCACGGTTGGGTATAAGGGTACTGCCATCTCTGATACCATTCCATTTCTGCTGGCTCTACTTCAATCCAGTAAGTTTCGTTTTTTTCTAACCAAAGGTTTTCAAGATCAAATGGAATTTCATAAACACGCGACACATGAAAATATCCATAAGGAAGGTCAGGAATATTATGATTAAAATTAAACCCAGTCAAAGATGGTTCGTTGTGTGGGTATTCTGCTTCAGGAGGTCTGTAAATAGTGATAGTTTCTCCTCCTCCGATTGTTGTTGGGTGAGTTAAAGAATCTTGGGTATAGTATGGGACTGATGTTCCAGGATAGACCCTATCCATTCTTAGCGTTTTTATTATTTCATCAGGAACACCATTTTTATCTTTTCTAATATTTATAACAATATCTCTGTTAAAAAATATTTGTCTGAAAACTTTAAACGTATTTCCACTACTATCATGTTCAATAACAGTACCAAAAGTACCTGTTCCTGGAAACACAAGAGGAATTGTTATTTTTTTTGCAATTTTATATGTTTCATCATTTTTGAGTTTTATATAGGTTTTATTTGAATTTATGTCGTTTGAGTTTGCTAATTCAAAAACAGGCTGATCATAAAGAGGATTAAATGTTGACCAGCCGCTATTTTGTCCAGCATAGTTATCCCACAATTCAATATCAAAGTATCCTAGCTCTGTGTCTGCATAATCTTTCTTAAAGAATATTTTTTCAAGTCGAGAATACAGTCCGACAGCAATAACAGAAATTTTAGATTGTGTGTTTGCGGGTGCCACCGTTGTTGTTTGTTGAGGAAGTCTATAGTCTTCAAACAATAGATCTCTGCGTGTTTCTGCATAGAGTTGAGTTGATTCCCCGATGTTTATAATTTTCGTTCGTTCACCAAATGTTTCAATACTTGTTTCATCTGTGATGTAGTCAGTTATAAAAGTTTGTTCTTCGTTATCAACTATCACAACGTATTGAACTGCAAATCTGTTGTACAGTTCTTTTATTGATTTCCTGTAGTTGACTCCGTCTTTGAACCTGTCCATTGTTTCGACTTCAAAAAAACCTTCGTCTTGAAGGCTATCATCATAGACTCGAACATACTTTCCAAGCATTGTGTACAGGAAAGCATCCAAAGATAAATCATCCCCTTCAACATCAAAGAAAAGTTGTTCATTTCCGCCAACAGCTTTTCTTTTGATTCTTTCAATCAAAAAGTTAAGATTGCCGTTGACATTTATTTTGTTTTTGTCTTTGTCATAAAACTCTAAAGTTGCCATTTTTACACCAAGTACCTTTTTAGTTCTTCCATTTTTGCCAAGATTGAATATTGCGCTCTCTTATAAGAAGATAGTGTGTCTCCCGTTTCAGGAAGCCAGTACGCAACAAAATAAAATCTTTGTTTACAGTCAGGAGTGATACTAAGTTTCCCCTTCAACGTGTAATAACTATTCTTATAAAGGCTTGAGTCAATGTTCTTGTAAACGCTTCTGTCGATAAGATTTGCCGTTCCATCATTGATTCCAAGTCCATCAACAAAAGAATTTATTTCTAAGATTTGTTCAATAGGGAGAATTTCAATGTAGTCCAAAATTAGTGTGTCACCGCCGACCGACTGTGCTTCAAGAGTTATCACAAATTCGTGTTCCGAAACTCCCTTTTGACCAATTTTCAAAATAGTTGAAAATTGATAGTTTGAGTTCTCTGCATAAAACCATTCTGTTGTTGAACTTTGTCCAGCATTTCCAGAATATTTCAGTCTAAACCGCGTTTGTTTATCAACAGCCTTACTTGAAGGAGTCATAGCTAGGAAAACCTTATAAGTTTCCCCAACAAAATTGTTGTTTTGGGATTCCTGCAATCTCTTTGTGAAAACCTTTTGTGTGCTGTCAGTTGTCCATGTGTATCTGACAGCTTGCCCCGCAAGATATTTTGCGTCTGTCAGCGTTTCAATCGTTCCTCCCGTGCCGTTCATTTCCCCGGCCAAGAGATTGATGCTTGAGTCATAATCGCTCATGTACCCGCTGTTTATCTTCTTTGTTTTTTTGTAGATGACAAGTTTGTGCAAGTCTGTATCTGCTACATTGTTTTTGAAGTGAATGACAGGAATTGAATCAAAAGAATAATCACAATCTGTTGTATCTACTTCAAGAAAGTTCTTGTTTCCATCAGTAACATTTTGAGAATTATCTACCAGCAAGAAATCAGAAGAAGGCGCAGAGGTGTCTCCGTCTTTTACTAAAACAGGTGTTGCAGAAGTCGCTTCCCAAACGCTTGCGCAAGTCATGTTGATTGTCATTTTCATGACTCCACCAAACTTTTCGTACTTGAGGTAATTGTCAGAAATAATAATTTTGCCGGAGTAGATTTGAGTTTGTCTTTCAGCAGAAGTAGAGTCCTCTTTGTATGAGAAGTAGTATTTCTGATTAAGCCCGTTGTTTGTGTTTGCAACAACTTTCCGAAAGAAAACAGAAATTGCATTTTTGTTCGACTCAATGTTTGCGCGGATCGTCAAACTAATTTTGATTTTCAAAGTTTGATACTTTATAGAACTAATGTTCTGTTGTTCGTCAATAGTGCCAGAAACCTCTGACAAGTCAGAAGCCGTTGGTCTATAGCCCTCTAAGATAAAATCGTTTCCGGTAAGGTCTATTTCATCGCCAAGTTCACTTTTAAGTTTCAGTGTTATTCCCATTTTTTGTCCCTTTAATATCCGTTATCTACGAGTGTTTGTTTTACTGAGCGAGATAACTTAACAATGTTCTCTTCAGTACCGCTAAAGTTTCCAATATTTATTACAAGACTCCTGTCCGAATTGTTGTTGATGAGACTTGAGTTGTATGGATTCTGCGAAGAATTTGTGCCTGGTGTGAGCCAGTTTTGGCCGGGAGCATAATTGTTTCCGTTCATTCCACTACCGTTGATTGGTGTGTATGTCACATTTATTCCGTTATTCATCAGTTCGTCAGGAATGCCATCCTGAAAAGTGTTGAAAAATGCATCTACTAATGCGGATGCTTCGTTACTCAAATTTCCAGTGAAAAGAGCGACAAAGGTGTCAATAATCCCTGCAATGATTTTTAGAACATACTTTGCAATATCTACGATTGTTTCGAGAGTTCCTATTACTAACTCACTAAGAAACCCAAAAAATCCAAGAGACATTTCTGCTAAACCATGTGCGATTTTTTCGCCATTAAGCGTAAACACACCAACAAGAAACTTTGCAATACCTTCAATAAAAATCATTGCAAACTGTATTACGGATCCAAGTCTTGCAAGAACGTTTTGTGTAAGAGTAACAAAGTCGTCAAAGGCCAACAAAAAAGTTGTAATAATCAAAGAGGCTAAAACAAGGACTCCAGTGATTGCTCCGACCACGATTTCCATCAAAGAAGGAAGTTCAAGAACTAATCCCTTGAAAGCATAAAATTCTTGTGAGTTTAAGTTTTCAATCAGTTCATCCCAAGCAACCTTTATTGGTTCCATAGTTCGTGTGAAAACTTCTTGAATTGCCGGAAGATTTTCGTTGAAGAAATTCTTGATGCTGGTTATCGTCTCAAAGATTTTGTTTGTGTTCTCTACTCCAAACATTTCCATCAGGAAAATTGCGCCACCTTCAGGAGTTCCAGAGAAAAGATTTGTGAAAGAGTCTTTTATGTCTCTAACAAAATTAACAATATCTTGGGACGTGTCAAAATCGAAAAACTGTCTTAGCTTTGCAACAGACTCGTCATATTCGCCACTAAGTAAAAGAGTTCCAATGTCAGTTAAGTTTGTCAGGACTCCAGAAACCTCTCCAACAAAAGTCATAGCGTTTGTTGCAACATCTGCGAGTGCCAAACCAAAGTTTTTTAGTTTCTCGCTGTACTCAGGAGAAAGCATGTTCTCCTGCATGTCTTTAAGAAATGGTTTGAGAACTTCAAAAACAGGTGTAAAGATGTCCTGTAAAGCAAAGTCTTTAAAGTCTGTGAAGAAAGATGTGAGTGCCGACAGACTGTTTATGTTTCTTTCAATTCCTTCGCCGTAGACTTCATCGCTAAGTTGATTGAATGCATTAATCAACTCGATTGGAGCAACGTCTTTCAGTCCATCGACTGTCGTTCCAAGTTTTTCAGCAATGAGTTGTAGGTTTAGGCCACGATTTGCAAGTTGATACAAGTCCTTCTGTGTAACTTCGCCTGTGCTGTTCATTTGAGACAAAACCCAAATGAAATCTTGTACATCGTTTGATGTTTTTCCAAGACTTGCGCCCCAGTTCAGCGTTGACTCCGTGAGAGTCTGTGACATTTCTGCCGACAAACCGTAAGCCATCGCCTGGTTGAAAGCTGCCTTAACTGTCGCCGTATCAAAAGGACTTGTGAGTGAGAGAGTTCTTAGCCAGCCACTCAATTCTGCGGCTTTGCCTTTTGCTAGTTCGTATGCGTCAGCCATATTGTTGGTTACGCCACTTAACTTCATTTCAATTGCAACCAAAGACTCAAGGTTTATCTGCAATTTCTCTGCGGCCATGACAGCGTTGAAGCCGTCTGTCGCAAAGGTTTTGATTTGGCTTGCTATTTCTGTGAAAATTTTAGAGGCGATAATTCCGCCTGCAACCGTTGCGATTCCAGCAAGCCCGCCCTTTAATCCGGCGAGCATTGAACCTGCACCTCTGTCTTCTCCTACAAAAATAATTTTTACTGTCTTGTCGTCACTCATTTTTTATTCCCCGCTTACCAATAAATTCACTACTTTTCTTCTTGTAAATTTATTTGTCTCTGGTTAATCGTTTTCCTGTAAAGGACTAACCTGTCAAAATCTTTCTTTTTTAGCTTTAAAATTTCCTCCGGTTTATAGTGAAACTCTTTTGCGAGATCAATAATAAAAAACCAAAAAGGAATTTCTGCGTTATCAAAATTACACTCAAACGCAGAAAGTTGTTCTAACTCTCTAAAGGGACTGCCGGTTCACTTCCCGCTTTCCCAATTTCATTAATTGTTTCCATAAGTTCTTTTACAGAGAGTTTGTTTACTTCAGCCATTGCTAAATCTCTGTCGGCGGGTTCTTCAGCCAGATCAACGACAAACTGTTTAAAAGCCCTGAAAAGAGTCCTGTCCATAAAAACCTTTTCCTTGTTCTCCATGATCTCGAGATAGCGTTCCCAAATTTCCCCGAAATTCTCAAGGTCTGCGTCAATTCTTTTAATTTTTAACATTTTTTATTCTCCTACTACTAAATAGGATTGACTTCAACAAAAAGACTTAAACAAAAAAAGACAGGCTAATAAACCTGTCTTTTTCATGTGTCTTTGTTTAGAGTGCTGAGATGTCAGTGATAACTTCAATGTTCATCCAGTACCCAAGTGCCGGATCGGTCACTGGGGAGAAAACGTATTCTGCAACTGTGACACCTTTTTCATCGGATGGAACTTCTGGAATTTCTTTGACCATTCCACAGAATGTTACTTTTATTCCGTGTCCAGACACTTCATCAACTAGTGAAAATCCAATAACTTTCTTAGTCAAGAAGGTAGTGATTTCTGTATCAAAGATTGACTTTGCAACAGATCCCCATTTCATTTTGAAAGTCAACTCTGATTCTGGCAATTGAAACTCGATATCCTCAGCCCCAATATACTTTACCGCTTCTGCCTTAGAGTCGTATTTGAGTGTGAACTCAACTCCGCCTTGAGTGTACAAAGTCGTGAAAGGTGCGACTCCGAAGTTATCTATGTACAACTTTGTCTTCAACGGATTGACTGCTAGTGAGTCATCTTCTGTAAGTGCTGTTGCTGTTCCTGTTTCCAAACCGAGTGCCATGAAATCAGCCTTGAAGTTTGTAACTTTATCTGGTTGACCTTTTAGTTCAAGCATTGTGTAGATACAGTCTTTCAAGATGTAGTTTATTCCACCAGAAAGTCCATCTACAAATTCTTGAGTTAAATAAGAATAATTGAAGTCTTCACCAGGATTTTGAAAAGTCCATTTGAAATTAGCACCTGCTGCAACCGGTGTCGGCTCTCCCAACATAGAAGTTAAGAAATAAACCATTTGTCGTGGAGTTACGCTTCCTTCGATTGAACCACTTGGAAGAAGTGAAATAGGAACAACTTGCTTTACCGGATCAAGGCTTCCTAAAGAACTCAATATCAACTTTTCCGCATTTGGTTTGAAGCTGCGTTTTGTGAGTAAGCTAAGTCGGCGTGTTGCAGGAACGGCTGTTCCCTTCGTTGCTTGTTGTCCAACCTGTAATTTAATTTGTTGTGTTCTGAAACCGCTCATTTTATATTTTTCCTTTTTGTTTGTTCTTTGTTACATCACTTCAAAAAGAAGTGTTATTTGTTCTTTGTAAAAGTACCCTTGTTTTCCGACTTCTCCAAGTGAGATTGATGTTTCGCCGTCATACTCAATGTTTGTCCAGAGTTCATTTTCTTTGTTTGCAAGAATAACTTCAGAAAGTTTCTTTTCAATTCTGTCAACGATGTCTGATGAATTTACTTCTGTGTATGTTGCCCCATCTGAAACTTGAACAATTACGGAAATTTCTATTTTTACTGCTCCATTCCACTCATTCGTTCCGAGATATTCCATACTTCTGTTTGTTCCAACAGGAAGGATGAACACGAAAGGACTTCCTGGAATCACTTTGACTGGAACGGGAGAGACTCCGTATAAAAGTTTCCCTTCTCCAACCATTTCTGTTTCAATGATTTGTCCAAATGCTTTTCTAATTAATTCTCTGTCCATTATTTACCCCAGTAAATCTATGAAATCCCTTGAAACACTTCTTATTGCAAATTCTCTTGTCTTGTCCATAAAAGCATGATCACCGCCCCGCTCATTTTCAAAAAATCCATAAACGAATGGTTTTGTCTTTGACTTCGGGTTTGTTACCTTTGGGTCTAAAAAGATTTCTCCACGCCACGTTTCTTTTGTCTTTGTTATAGATTTGTGGAGACTCCACGTAATTTTGTGAACAGTTTTCTTTGCATAGTCTTGCGTTTCGTCAGTTTTCTTTTCTATGTATTTGTCTGTCTTGTTTCCAGCGCGAACCCTTACAGCATCGATGAAAGAGTCAACAGAACTTTCTACTTCGTTTAGCCCGTAAAAATTGAACATAACTATTTCTCCAAGACGAGGCCATAACGAAACTTGTTGCTACTTCTTATTCTGTGAACTTCTGGAAACGCACACTTGTAGGTTTCGCCATCAACAACAATTTTGTCCCCAAGTTTGAACTCAAACTTTTCGTCTAATTCCAAGTAGGTTTCAAATAAAGCCTTTGTTCCAGAGATAATTCCATCTTCGTCATATCCAAAATTTCGTCCGTACCGTTGAATGGAACATGGTTCAGTACACTTTTTGTTTGATAAAACAGCTACTTCGTCACCGGTTTTGTTTGAAACAATTGCCCGCCTGTAGACAAAGAGAGTAGAACTTGCGAGTAAATCAAAACTTTTCCCCATTTTTACTCCCTGTTGTAAATTATCTTTGCGAAAGAAATCTGTTTCTTATCAGACGCTTTTGAACCGCTTATCTTGATTGCGTTGTCCAAAATTTGACTTAGTTTTTCACCTGATCCACCGTGATTTTCATCAGTCAACAGGGAATAGTGTTTGAGAACCTTTTGAAGCATGTCATCATAAACAGCATCAATGAAACTATTTGTCTTATCTGCCGACAAAAATCTAATGTCAATGACTCCGTTTTCGTCAAATGCGTCAAAGTTTCTCAACTGAGAGTTTATTGAACTTGTGTAACTTCCTTCACTGTTTGACTCCAGCCGCTTTCCATCAACGTCATAAGTAAACGCCGGTGTATAAGTAAAACTCAATGCAGAAACATACGTCCCAAGTTTTTCGTGAACCTGTTTTGCAATTTCCATACGAGAGAGAGAAATGTCATAAATCCAGATTGAATCTACATTTACAAAACTTGCCCCTGCATAAGAAATTTTTAGGTAGTAACTTCCACCTGGTAACGGTAGTTTGATTTCGTTGATAGTCCAGACATCTGTAACAGAAATTGTCTTTGAAACAACAACTGCGTCACTTGAATTTTTAATTTCAACAGTGATTGTGTCTGTCTCTAAATTTGAACGAACAGCAAAACTAAGGACATACTTCTTTGTTGATGCCGTAAATTTTTGTTGGATGTAGCCATTTGTTGAAATCTTAGCAACGCCCAAAAAATCATCGCCATCAGACGCGACATAATCAACATTTTCTCTTGTCCAATAAGAAATGTTTTTCGTAAAGTTTCCATTTGTGAGTAAGTTTTTTATGTCCATCTAAGTTTCCCCGAATAAAAAAAGGTGGTGATGTATAGTTACTCACCACCTTTCCTCAAAAGTTTTTGTTATTGGTTATGCACCAACAGTTGTGCGAACAACCACGCCGCGTTCTGGTGAAACAACCTTGATTCCGTATAATGTGTCTATTACACAGATGGTACTTCTGTGTAAAATGTCACGCCCGAACTGAACACGGATCCAGACACCATTGGATGCTTTTCGAGTTACTGCAAATCCGCCCAAACCTTCGCCGGACTCTGGAAGTCTTCCAGATGCAAATGCGATAGCTTGTTTTTGGAAGAACAAGTTTTTGTGTTCAGTTGAAGCTACGGCAACTTTGTTGCTCTTGAAAGGTTGGAAGCCCAAATATTCAGGAAGTAAACCTCTTTTGTTGACCAAGAATGCGTCAGAACCCTGGTAAGAACTGTTCTTTACAGCGTCAAGGCGTGCAACATGTGCGTGTGCGTCAACAGACAAAATTGCATATCTGTCATAGTCTTCTACATCGTTGTTGTCCAATGCTTTTCCTGCGGCAACGAACTCGTCTTCGGAGATTGGGCCAGAAGTGCTTGTTGCGTCGATTGCGGTTATGTCATCGAAAGAAGCATAAGTTGCAAGGATGTCCTTGTCCATCAATGCCATCAATGTTGCCATTGCGGATACGATGTTTGTTTCTGCAAGTTTGATTGTTGAGACAGCGTTACCGGTATCTTCAATTTCAAACGGGATTGCAGGATATTTGTCCAAAGTGAGTGGATCTGTGTCCATAGTTCTAATCTGTGGAGTCAATGCTGCGCCAGCGACATAGTCTTCTGGGGTAAATTTTGACGTGAACTTAGGAATGTTCAGTGTTTGCATGGGTTTGATGAACTCGTCTTCATGCTCTCTGTTTACCAAGTAAGGCATGATGCTCTTTGTTTCGAGTTCTTTTGTTGCGCGTGCGGCTACGCCGACTGCGACTGATTCTATATTTGACCAATTAAATGAAGCCATTTTCTATTTTCCTTTTCTTTTGTGTTTTGTTTTTTTGCTACTACTGTGAGACACCGATAATTTTTAGAACTTC
Source organism: Bacteroidota bacterium (assembly GCA_018335675.1). Lineage (GTDB taxonomy): Bacteria > Bacteroidota > Bacteroidia > Bacteroidales > UBA7960 > PWND01. The sequence goes on from JAGXRQ010000094.1 coordinate 11,952, forward strand.
GTCAGAAGATAGTTTCGAGTGATCCATTTTTTGATTTTTGTTTCCATCTGGATTTTGTGAAAAGCCGTTTATTTTCTTGTCTTCCGCCTTGTCACTTGATTCTGGCTTATCATCTTCCCCTCTTGTCATATCTAACAAGTTTTTCAAATCAGTCGTCATTTCTTCTTCTGTCTCGCCTTTTACTCTTTCTAAAAGTAAAATTTGTCGCCCCTTTAGTCCGAGTTTGTTTGCTACTTTTTGTTTTGCTGTTTCGAGTCTGAGAGTTTTTATCTCGTTCTCTTTTGTTTCTAGTAATTCTTTGTACTTTCCATCTTCCTTCATCTTGATTTCTGATGCTTCGCGTTCTTTGGTTTCATACTCAGCAAGTTTGCTTGCTAAAGTTTTTACCTTTTCGTTTACTTCATCAAAGCGAGATTTTGGAATTTGTTGCTCTGTGTTGTTGCTTTTCTTTTCAACGTTCTCTAGAGATTCATTACTATTTTGTGTTTCTTCTTTGTTTTCCATTTTTCCCTTTTCTTTTTACGTCTTTTGTCGCTGACGAGGCGAAATACTCAGGTATTCAGGTTTATCGTAGAGAGATAGAGTTGCAAAACAGAGGAGAAAAACGAAACTGTAATCCTGTAAACAGGCACGCCAGCATTTCTGCAACTCTTTCTCTCTATTACTTAATAGGAAATACCCCCTTAAATCATTTTTTCTGAGAGTTTTCTTTTCGTTGATTGATTGCAGACTGTCTCATAAGTCGCTTGTTGTACCAGTCACTCAGCCCTTCAAAATTCATAATCACTAACGTTCTACAGTTATAGTGAAATGGTGGATATTGAAGTTTTGACCCAAACGGAGTCGGGTCTGCATACAAAATAAACGGCTTGTCTATTTCTTGTTCCTGGCCATGGACTCTCAAACAACATCGAGTCGTTCTTAAGTCGATTTGTGCAACAGCTACTTTTGTGACTTTCTTTCCATTCAATTCCCCTGCAGAAGCATAGTATTCTTCCAGCGTCATGTTGTTGTAACGATAAAACTTACTGACACTCTCAAGTTGAAGATTGTTTTGAAACTTCTTATAGATAGAAACATTGTCAATATCTTTAAAGAGTCTGTTTATCATTTCTTGCAAGTCACCTTTATTGATACGAGTCAGTCTCAATTGATTCTCAAAGTCAATCTTTACGCTCTCGATACTTTTATACTTTCCAGCAAAATTAGCATCCCAAAGTTTTTCAGCACTCGACCGTTCATAAACAAGTCCTTTATTTACAAGGCTTGTCTGCGTTGATAGAAAATCGTATTGAGTTTCAAAAATCCTTTTTATGATTTCATTGATAGCGTCTTTGTTTGAAAGAAACACCCCTCTGACAAACTTGTCCAAATCGTCAAAGTATGAACTGACACTTACAAGGTTGTTCTTTGAATAAACAGCGTCAAGTAAATCAGACCTAACTCTGCCGGAAGACGACAAGATAGAAGAAATTATTTTTTCTTCTATCTTTATTTGTTCGTTTTGTAGCTTATAGATTTCCTGTAAACTCAACATTTACTTTCCCCTCGCTTACGACTGCATTATTGCTTTTTCTCGTTCTAGCCCTAATTTTGCAAGTTCTAAATTGATTCTTTCCATGTCTGATAGAGGAATGATTTCTCTGTGTGCGTCAAACGCTTCGTCATGTAATTTAGAGAGTGACTTTAGTTCAGAAATTCCTAAAACTTCTGCTGCTCGTCCAATCAATCTCAATGCTCTGACTAATCCCGCGTCATAATTTGGTCGGCACCGTTGAATTTTTATTGTCAAAGGTGTAGCTTTTTTCGCAACCGTATCCTGGCTCACATTACTTGAGTCAGAAATCTTATTGAAAATTGTTTCAGGAAGTCCGTCATCAATTGATTTTGAAAACTCCTTTACCGTGTTCAAAATACCTTGTACGTCCATTGTCGGAGCGACAAATTGAAGTTTTGCATCAAGGTCAGGAATAACAACGATATCATCACCAGAATTATCAAAATTTGGGACTTCTGTTAAATCTTCGGATATAAGATGTCCTTTGGGTTCAGCATGACGCTTAATGATTTTTACGAGGAATGTAGCTAACTTGTTTACTTCATCCAAAATAGGAATGACTTTTTGAAAAGTACACTCTCCAAGCGTTTCACCTGTTTCAATATGTAAGATTTCAACATAAGGAATAAAGCCGAACTCATTTTCATAAATTTCAGGCTTGCTATTTAGGCTCATCAGTTTGCCGTCAACAAAATTCTTAACCTCAGTCCTTGTAATAACTTCTGCAATTTCTCTATTTTCGTTGTCGGTTGTAACAAAAATACTCATATCTGGTGATTTTGCGTAAAGGCTATCCTTTATCAAAATAAATTCTCTTGGATCAATTGCCGACAGAAAAGGAAGTTGTCCATTTTCTATGACAATTTTCAATCCGCTAATTCCGAACATTGCGCCGTAGTGGACAAATAAAACAGACTTTGTTATGAACTCTGACGCAATCTTTACAATTTCAAAGGCCGACAATTGTTCTTCAGTAACTTTTTCTGTATCCATCTTCCAGCCACTCGGAATTATTCCAGCATCGACATCTACAGCAAAAGACAAAGGAAGATACAAACTCTTGATTCCCTTATAAATTTCCGGCTGATAACTTTCAGAAAGTTTTACAGTTTCGTAAACGCTTCCGGTATAGTATGCTCGTCTGCGCTCCAGTTCTTGCACCCTTCTCAAGAACGTTGTGTGATATTTTTTGTATTCTTCTAAATCCCAAATACTTCTTATGTTTTCCATTTTTTCTTTTCCCTTTAAAGACCCATTCGGCCAAAAAACACTTTTCTTTTTTCTTTTTTCTTTGTGAGAGATAACGGTGAATAAGCTAATGCAAGACTCATTACGCAGTCGTCAAAGTCCCCCGATGGAGCTTCATAGGCTAATGATCCGCCCTTCAACTCCTTCGCTTCAAAAACGTTTAATTCATGAAGAAGTTGCTTATGTTCAAAAATTGCAAGCAATCCTTTTTCAAAGGCGACTCGCAAATTGTCAATAATTTCGTTTTTGCTGACATTTGTTGTCTTGAAACTCTTTATCCCCTTGATTCCAATTCGCTTCATCATTTCGATGACAACGACTCCAACGTTGTTTTCTTCGACAGTTACAATTTTTGGACTAAAGGTATCGTAAAGTTTCTTTATCCTGTCAACTTGGAATGTGTAGTCAATCTCGTTGAATCTATCAATGTGAACGACTTCATTTGTTGTTGAGTCAATGACTGTGATAACCGTAAAGTCGTGACTTTTTGCAAGGTCGATACCAAAAACGTATTCATGCCAAACTTTTACATCGTTGCCTTTTTCATCTTTTTCAATATCGAAAATTGGTTTGTCTGTTTGTTCAGCCCCCATGCTGTTCAAAAGATTTTTGAATAACCCCAAATCCCCATCACCAAACTGTCCAAGATATTCTTGATTGACAACACTTTCTGGCAAAAACTCAATTAGCCGGTCAACCACTTCTTTTTTGATGTATGGATTATCGTAAATTGAATATTGAAAAGATTTCCAGTGTTCACTTTTTCCTTCTTTTCCCCGTAAAAACAATGTGTAAAAGTAGTTCTTGACCGGAGAAGAAAGAAAGTACGCATCTCCATCGTAATCTGCTAGGTTAGCAGAAATGACATTTTCAAAAGCCGCTTCAAGCTCTCTTATGAAACCACTTTCATCAACTATAGCCCTATGAAAAGATTTTCCTCTAGCCGAGTCTATGCCTTTATTGTGTAGGGAAAAGAAGTAAATCAGTCCCCCGTTTATGAGTTCAATACGCCCATCGGTTTTTGAATAATGCGTTATTACAGGCTTCAAAATGTTAATAAGCGCATACCACATTTCCAAAACTGTTCCATATTTGTTTGCGAAATAGGCTACCTTCTGCCCTTTTCCCTTGTTTTCTACCCCCAAAGCGCACATACAAATAAGGTGCGCCGCTAAAACAGTTTTCCCAAATCTTCGACCGCAAGCAATTACATTGTATTTTCCGGCATTGTCTAAGATAAACTTTTGGTTCGCATGGAGTTTGTTTATTTTTAGTTTTACTGCTCTCATTCTCCCCTTTCGTTTTTAGGTTTATTCCTGAAAATCAAAGATTATCTTCAACTCCCCACTTTGATCACCTTCTGGATTCGTCCAGCTAAATTTCTGTGGCTTGTTGGCTCCAAACAGTTCAGCCTTATTTTTCAAAGCATCGTTGTACAACTTCAATGCCGCAAGCGCATTTTTTATTTCTTTCTTCTGTGTCGCTTCAACATACAAATCGAGTGCAGACTTAGCAACTTCATCGTATCCGTTTGAAATAATCGTTGCGTAGTCCTCAGTCGCTAATTGCAATCTCTGTTCTTTTACTTTTTTGTAGAGTTCCCAAGCGTATTTTGTAGAGATTTCTAACTTCTTACTTATCTGCAAAAAGGTCATCCCCATACTCATCATTCTGATGACTTTTTCTTGTAACTCTAATATTTCTGCCTTTGTTCTTCTCTTTGCGCCAGGTTTCATTTTTTACCTTCTCATGTTACTGTGTTTATAGAACATTTGTACTAATCAATGTTCACTGGTTCATGTTTACTAACGTACTCTTCCGCTTGTTCGTCTGCGTTCAAAAGTTTGTATCCGATTCGTAAATCAGAAAGTAAGCTAAAGAGTTTTTTCAACATCTCAAAATCGCTATAACCACGAATTTTTATTGTGTTCACCTTCCACTCTTGCCCCTCTTTCAAAACATAAGCGGGCTGTTCGTCAGCATTTTCTTCTTCAAGTTCATCAAAGATTTCGACTTCTTTTAGTTCTGACAGCCTACCAAGTATTCGACTGTCATTCTCAAAAACGTCTTGTATCAAATTGTTGTCTGAGTCACTTAGGATTTTCAATTCATCCCAATTCCATTTTGATAAATCACCGGCATAGTTATCAAACAGCTTCAATCTTTCTTTTTGTTCTTCCGTCAGATTTGTTCTTTTAACAGCGATGATTTCAGATCCGTCACTCTCGACAACTCGAACTTTTAGCCGACCACCATTCGCAGTCATCACTCCATTACCGGCCAAGACATTGTTTTCTTCATCAATCAAAATAGACCGTCCAGCCCCACAAGAATCCAAAGACTTTTTGATAACAGTCAGATTTTTCTGATTGTGCTTTCGGCTATTCTTTTTGTCTAAAACTAAGTCTCTCTGTTCAATTATTTCTTCCATAGTTTCTTCCTAAAATTTTGTGCCTGTGGCTAGAGTCGAACTAGCAACTTTCAGAGGCCGCTTTCCGGCTTATCTGATCCTCTTTCCGTTAAGGTACACAGACATTTTTTGAGCTGATTGAGAAGATTCGAACTCTCGACCTCGAATTTACAAAATTCGCGCTACTACCAACTGAGCTAAACCAGCATAAAAAATAATACTAGCGGGAATCGAACCCGCAAGGACTCAACCGGATTCGTAAGTTCTACGTCTTTTACCGTGCTATCACTAGAAACTTGTGCATGTGTTATGTTTTTCCATGCAACTTCACGCCCTACCTCTAGTTCTAGACTTTCTGAACAATTAGCGTACAGTATTATTTTTTGTGGAGCGTGTGAGAATCGAACTCACAAATTTATCGTGCAAGGATAAGAGTATCCCGTTTACCTAACGCCCCGTTTATGCAGTTCACATGTGAACTGCATCATCATTTGTTTTCCCCCTGCTATCAGTTTTGTAAAAGCCAGTCCCCGTCAAAATAAAGTTTGTGTTCCAAATTCTCTTAATGTTTTCGCTTTTACAAAATTCGCAAAACGTTACATCATTTGTTTTGCTTTCAATCCGTTTTTTACAGTCAAGACAAAGGTACTCATACGTTCCCATCTTTTACTTTGTCCTTTTCTTTTTCTTTTGTAACGGTCGTTCTTTTTCTATCTTTGTTACTCAAAGAATGAACGACATTCTTTATTTCTGCAACATCTGTTTTCAACTCTTTTAGCTCTTCTTTGTGTTCAACAACGACTTGTTTTAAATCTTTCAAGTTTTCTGTATTTGCTACAAAAACTGATGTTATTTTCGACAACTCTTCGTCTCTACGCTCTAACGCAATCAAGAAAGAATTTGTGTTTTCTTTAACCTCGTTCAGCCATCTAAAAAGAATTTCTTTTGCGAAAGGCCAAAATAAGAATGTAATAACCCAAAAAAGGAACAGCATCACGCTTACACTTATTCCGTACTTGTCTATCATTTCTAAAATGAATTTTGCTGTTTCTTGTTCCATTTTTATCTGCCCGCCTCCTTTCCAGATGACTTACTATCACTCTATTACTAAATAGGAACGAGCCTCTTGAATCAAAATTTTCCTAACCTCTTTATCTCCCTTAGTCATGGATCTTCTGTCGCTTGCGAGGAACTTTAGAATTTTTTCAAGTTTTACATCATAGCTGCCTGTAAATCCAACCTTTTTGCTTAGATGATTTACCAGGTCTTCGTGTTCTTCTTTTCTAACAAGAACATTTTCCGGTTCATCTCTTGAGTCGTCTACAAAATGTTGAATGTTTTTAGAATCGGCAAACAAATCATCATCAATATCATCGTCATGTAGTCTGTCCGACTGCGTTTCCCAAGACTTAAAAGCATCCTTAAGTTTAAAAAAGATAAAAGTCTTTTTGCTTCCACGCTTTTCATCGTATTTCTTGAAGTGGTTTATCAAATAATCAACGACAAAGACATAAACGTCTTCGTAGTTTGCCTTGTTCTGATAACGTTTTTTTATCTGCGAGAGAATGTACTTTTTGTAGGTTTCTTTTTCGTCTGTACCTGTTATCCCCATTTCAATTTCCAATAAATCTATTTGCCCCATTCTTTCCTTTCTCAATTTTTGATTTTTAAAACCTAAAAGGAGAGTGGTTTAGACTCTCCCTTTTGTTACTATTCTGTTTTTTCTAAATAAGTTTTCTGCCTTGACCTGGTTTGCCTGTCTTTTCAAAAGTTCTAAGCCCCTCAACAGTCCACTTTCCTCGACTGTGTTCTACTTTTCGTTTTCGTCCAAACTTCATGAGGAAAAAGAAATCAAGCAACTGTAAAGCGTTCAAGTTCTTTCGTTGTTGCAATCCTTGTAGAATAACGTTCTGCAATGATTCTGGACTTTTCACGAATTCTGCGTAGTAGTCATAGTTTTCTCTTGCCCACTTTAGAATCCCATCTACAGTCATTTCTCTAAATTTAGTTTTCTTGTACTCAGTCTCTTTCTCAATTGTTATGACCGTTGTTATCGTTGTTGTGATGGTTATTGTTCTCATTTTTTATTCCTCTATTTCGTTCATTTCAAAATTCTTTTCTGCCTGTTCTATTTCTTCGTTAGTCATATCTTCAAGTTCAACTTCGTCAATTTCAAAATAGTTATTCATTTCATTTTTCTCCTACCTATAAGACGAAGATGTTTTTCAAAACGCAAATCTGTACACAATTTCTGTTGATAAGAAAAAAGAGCCTTTTATTTAGGCTCTTTTTAGGCTGTGTGCCGACCTTATTTCAGAAAAGTCTCTTGAAGAACTCAGCTACAAGATTTACCAAAATCAAAAATATTGGAGTTTCTTTTTCGACTTTGATTGTGTCTAAAACGTCTCTAACAAAAGAATTCAAAATATAGTCTTCGAGGTCATCATCAGAAATATCATCTACATCAAAAGTAACAGGATACGTTCCACCAAAGTCACTAATTCTGATACTCAAATCAATTTTAGAATCAAGAAGATAGTAGAGATAAACATCGTAGTCAAAACAGCCATCTTCAATTGACGCGCCAACTCGAAATCTAAATCCGAGTCCAATGTCTCCGATAACTTCATAGCTTTTATTTGAAACATTAATCAGAGTTCCATCAATTTTTGAAGTGTCGAGTTTTGAGAATACAAGAGCGACAGCATTTTCTATAAGTTGCTCAACGAAAGTGTCGCTAGTTTGTTCGTTATTAAATTGTGTGCGTAACGTTTGTTTTTCCATTTTTCTTTTTCCTTTTCTTTTATTTTTTGTGCGGTCTGGTTGTTTCTAAGACGCATAGATAGTTACTGTGTATGATTTTTATGCGATGTTCGTAATCTTTTCGCACAGCCCAATTTGCGCGTCTCTCTGCCTCTGTTTTTAGCGTTTTGAACTCTTTTCTTTTTTCTGCGATGCGCTGTTTACAAGCACTTTCAACAACCAAGAGTTCCTTCATCAAAGTGACTGCATCTTCTTTTTTCCATGCCGTCTCAACTAAAAAGTCGGCTGATAACTCATCGAGTCTGGTCTTTACTTCTTCAACTACATCTTTAATTTGTTCGTCTTCCATTTTGTTTTATCTCCCACCTTATAGACGATTGACTCGCCCGTTTTACAAATTTGTCCACACTTTCCTGTGTTATTGAGAATAGTGTTCTAAAACATACTTATCCATTTCATCCGATAAAAAGTCTACTGTGGGCTTCATCGGTGCAAAGCACTCATCACAAAACCTGTTTTCCATAAGTGATACAGCCTCATCAAATGGATGACAAAACAGGTGAAACTCAAACTCAATTTTTGAATAAGTTGTCGTTACTAAACTTTCACATTTAGGACAGATAGAATAGACGACAATACTGTCTTCATTCTTTTCAAGAAGTTCCAGTATTTCTATCCTTGTCTTTTTCATCAATTCAGTTATTTTTAATTTTTCCATTTTTAATCTCCAACAACGTAGACACTCAAATCTCTATAACAAGTCCAAAAAACTCTAATAACAAGACTATGAAATAGATAATTCTTGTTATTATTTCAACTAATACGTCAAACAGTTTTTCGTTCATTCTTCCTCACTTTCTTTTTTAAAAATGTTTATCCAGATTACGAATTTTCCTTTTTCACCATCACTGATAAACTCTGAGTTATAAATAACCCCACCCTTGTTGATAACTTTTTCATCATCGAGACTTATTGATTCAACTTCTTCAATTATTTTTTCAATTGAGAATGTCTCATCTAATTCAAAAACTTTTTCTATGAAATCAATTTTTCCGTGGTAGTTTTCTTGAAAAAACTCTGCGTAATTCCATGAGATTTCTTCAAACTTTCTGTTAGTGACTCCCCGTATAAAATTATCTCGGCCTAACCCATTCATCTTTCTCAGCCCTTCAATCAGGATTCTTCTTTGGTCTATTTTTCCCATTTTCGTTTCTCCCACCATATAGACGATTGAGTTTGTAATTTTACAAATCTGTCCACAAATTTAGAGCCGACTAGAAATAGTCGGCTCATTGTTTAGTTTTTTATTAATGTGTTCTCTCATCATTTTTGAGAGTCGCTGATAATCCATTCCTTTTATGAGTTTAGTAGTTTCATTACTTTTTTTCATTGATAAAAGAATTCTGTCCCCATCCCTTTTAATTATTTCTGCAAAAGTAGTTGGGTGTTTTTCAGTTTCAACGCCTGTGTCGATTTCGTTCTGCATATCAATCAACACTTCAAAAATGTTTTCTATTACGAAAGCTGTCTCTTTCTCTTCTTCAAAATTTCTTAAAAATAATCTTGTTTCTTTATACATTTTTATTTTCTCCTTTTATAAGGACAGTTATCTCTACAGTTTTGCAATTTTGTCCCTACTTTGCTTGTCTCATATCACGCTGTATATACTTTCCATACCAGCCATTTGCCACAAGATTCTTGAAAAAGTTATTGATTCTGTCTTTACTTTCGAGTTTGTGTGTCTCGACTCTTGTCAGACTGATGAGAGTTACGCCTTTTTTCTCGCCGTCCCCATTATCAAATTTCTGCGACTTGTCGATTCCAAAATTTATAATCGTGTCTCTCGGAGTGATTCCTTGCTGATCACACGCTAAGAGAACTCTCCTGATAATTCTCTTAGTGAACTGTCCAGCCGAATAGCCTTTGAGAGTCAACTGTCCAAAAATAACCACGTCCTCTTTTTTACTAACATTGTCTTTGGCAACCAGTCCAAAAATGAACTCACTTTTCAAAGTCCCTTTACTTTTTTCGTCAAACCCCCAAGTATCCCCGTCCTGACTCTCCCAAAATTCTCTGTAAGCTATTGGCACAACACGCATCGTCTCAAAAATAGAGATGGGTTTTATTGTGTTACCCATACGATTTTTCAAATCAGCCATCGGACATAAATCAATGTAGTTGTAACTAATCATTTCAAAATCGTCCTTCAGTGTTGCGAACCCGCCGTCAGGAACTACCAAAGAACGACCATTTTCAACGTGCCAAAAGTTTAGTACAGCCTCACCAGCGATATTTTTCATTTTTATTTTCTCCTACTTAGTACACGTTTAACTGTTTCATTTTACAAATCTGTCCACAAATGTCTTTAAAAGAAAAATCCCCAACTTTTTTAGAAGTTGGGGAAGAAACCGGAGAGAATTAGAGTAAAAGTAATTACTAAAAGAGTGTACATGACTAACGATACTATCTTTCCTACAATTTCAAATTTATCAATCTTGTCAGGCGGAGTTGTTATTTTCACTTCTACATCTTTTTCAACTGCTTCTTCTGCGCTCGTTATGTACACCATCGGTTCATTGTATCTTTTTCTCTCAAGTTCATTTTCTACAATTTCT